>JBDTNS010000104.1:0-7052 GCA_039933675.1 Chloroflexota bacterium | reverse complement strand
ACGACCAGCTTGCCGACTACGCCGCGCGCAAGGGAATCCCGATCGCCGAGGCGGAACGCTGGCTCGCCCCGAACCTCGCCGACGACGCGGATGACGCCGACGACGGAGCCTCCCCGCGGTCGTAGTGGACATGGGTCGCGCTGGCTAGAGCTAGGTCAGGTCCAACGTCTCAAACCATGTTCCGGTCCGGTTCACAAACCAGTCAGGCAGTGGGTCAGTGCCGAACACGATGTCGAATGAGACTTCGTCCCCATCGCGCATGTGATAGGCGATCATCAGTCCATCGGTGTTCTGAAGGGTTACCCGCCGACCGCCCCAAAATACCTCCTCGCGATCATCGCGGTCGTCGTGGGCGGTGTCCAGAATGTCGATCTCCGCCGCGACTCGACGGAAGTTGTTGGCGGTGTCCAGCTCCCTAACGCACCAACGGTATTCGGGTCTCGTGTGCTTCCGAAACCTGCTCATCCCCCTCCATCCCGTCGGCAGTCTCCGATCGCCCGGGCGTGTCAGCCAGAAGGCCAAGCGTCCTGAGGTCATCGAACGTCATTTGGCGACGTCGCTTACCTCTCATGAACGCAATGGGATGAAGCCAAATGTCCGCGACTTTCGCGGCCCAGAGGAGCGCAGTTGAACGCTTAGGCCGAGCCTGTGATCGCCGCTGCGTCAGCGTGCTGGGGTGATCCATCCGCTGCTCCGCTTGCCGCTGTCGGTTGTGCAACAGCCAACTTCCGCGCGCGCCGTAGGTGCCCCCGGCGCATCGTGGCCTCACCCGCACATTGGTAACTCAGCCGTCTCCACACTAGTGACACTCGTCAAGTCACTGTGACACTCCCGGATGCGCGGCTCCGCTTGATCCCGTCCTACTTGTGTTGACAGATGTACTGCCAACTGTACAGTTGGACGAGTCATGAAGAGTATTCCGATCAGCGATCTACGGCAGCGGGTGGCCGGCGTCATCGACGACGTGCAGGCGAGCGACGAACCGACGGTCGTGATGCAGCGCTCACGGAGAGCGGCGTACATCGTGAACCCCGAGCAATACGAGCGCGATCAGGCCGAGCTCAGCGCGCTACGCCGAGCGGTCTTCCTGGCCGAGGTCCGAGAGGCGGAGGCTGAGTATCAGGCCGACAAGGCGCCACAATTCGAGGGCGTCGAGCAGCTGCTAGACACGCTTCGGGGCTAACTTGCGGCTCACGGTCTCCAGTCGATTCCTTCGAAAGGCCAAGGAGCTCCGAGAACCGCAGGCCTCGATGCTGCGTGCGGCAATCCGCCGCTTCGCGGCCGACCCGCAGGATCCGCTCCTGAGAACGCACAAGCTGAAAGGCGACCTCGACGCTTACTGGGCATTCAGCGTCGACGGCGATGTCCGCGTCCTGTTCCGGTGGGACGGCGACGACGCATTCCTCGTGAACCTTGGTTCCCACGACCAGGTGTACTGAGGCGGCGCCACTGGTTTGCGGAGCCCGACCCAGCGGAATCCGATGTCGCGGCCGGAACCTCGGAGGGCGCATCATCGTCCCTGCGCCATGATGAAGATCCCGCTCCTGCTCCTGCTCACCGGTGCGCTCCTCGGGTCGACCGCGTGCGCGACGCCGGCCACCAGCGCCACACCGTCGCCCGCAGTCGTGCCGATCACGACGCCCGAGGCCGCGGTGGCCCGGGTCCTCCTCGCCGAGATCCGGTTCGCCGGCCTCCGGCCACGCGATCCGGCACTCATCGGCCAGGCGAGCTGGTACGAGGTCGCGCCGGCATCGGGAGTTGGCGCATTCGTCGTCACCGTGCGAGTCGGCTGGGGCGATTGTGAGTCGGGCTGTATCGACGAGCATCGCTGGCAGTACGCCGTGGCGCCCAACGGCACGGTCTCGACCATCTCGGAAACCGGCGCGGCGGTCCCCGGCACCGCTTGGCCGAACCCCGGCGGCACGAACCGGACGGGGATCGGAGGCAAGGCGACCGCAGGCCCGGTCTGCCCGGTCGAGAAGAACCCGCCGGACCCGGCCTGTGCTCCCCGCCCGGTAGCCGGTGCGGTCCTGCTCGTGCGCGATGCGTCAGGCTCGGAGGTTGGGAAGACGACGACCGGCGTGGACGGGACGTTCTTCATCGATCTCCCGCCGGGTGGCTACGTCGTCGAGCCGCAGCCCGTCAGCGGGCTGATGGGGACGGCCGGCTCACAGAGCGTGACGGTCAACCAGGGCGTCGCGTCGACGATCCAGATCGACTACGACACCGGCATTCGCTGAGGTCTCCGCGGCACGGCGGCCATTGAAGCGGCCGCTCCGGGGACCGGAACGGCCGCGAGATCGGGACCGGGACGTGGAACCCGTACTGGAGCGCGAACTCGACCAGCGACTGGCTGGCCGTCCGGGACCGGCGCGATCGGCCCCGGGGTGCATCCGGTTCGGGGGAGGTGCCGTACGATGGATTCGTGACCCTTCCCATCGCCCTCGTCCAACTTGACGCGCGCGACGATGTCGCTGCCAACATCGCGGCCGCGGTCGCCTTGGCCAACGAGGCCGCGGCCGGGGGCGCGCGGCTCATCGCGCTCCCTGAATACCTCCAGTACCGCGGCTCCAACGACGGTTTCCGGGCATCAGCGCAGCCGATCCCTGGCCCGCACACCGAGCCGTTCGCCGAGGTGGCACGGCGGCGCGGTGTCTGGATCCTTGTCGGCAGCACGGCCGAGGTCAGCTCGGACCCGCTGCGGCCGTACAACACGTCGGCGCTCATCGCGCCGGACGGCTCACTCGCCGCGGTCTACCGCAAGATCCACCTGTTCGACGTCGGGGTTGACGTCGGCCCGGTCGACACCGAATCGGCGCGGGTCATGGCCGGCGATCGCCTCGCCACCGCCGACGTTGACGGAGCGGTCATCGGACTCTCGATCTGCTACGACCTGCGCTTTCCCGAGCTCTACCGGGCGCTCGCGCTGGCAGGCGCGCAGGTTCTCACCGTTCCGGCCGCGTTCACCGAGCGCACCGGCCGCGACCACTGGGAGGTCCTCCTGCGCGCGCGCGCGATCGAGAACGCCTGCTATGTCCTGGCGCCGGCGCAGATCGGCGGCCCGCCCGGCCAGCCAGCGTACGGGCGTTCGATGGTGATCGATCCGTGGGGCACCGTCGTCGCGCAGGCCCCGGACGGCGTCGGCATCATCCGCGCCGACCTGGACCTCGAGCGCGTCGCGGCGATCCGTCGCCAGATCCCGGCACTCGCCAACCGCCGGCCGGACGCCT
Organism: Chloroflexota bacterium; assembly: GCA_039933675.1. GTDB lineage: Bacteria > Chloroflexota > Limnocylindria > Limnocylindrales > CSP1-4 > SPCO01. The sequence continues at coordinate 3,822 of JBDTNS010000104.1, read as the reverse complement.
ACGAGGTCACCGAAGGCGGCTGAACCGGTGGCGTCTGGACGCATCGATTCCGTGGAAAAGGCCGTCGCCTCCCGAACAGATGAGAGCCGCGACCGAAGCCGCGGCTCTCGCTCGCCCGTCCCCGACAAGAAGGCCGCCCGAGATGTTTACACCGTCGCGAATGACTCGTCACATCACGGACCAAGTGAAGCTGGGTACTAGCCAAGGCTTGCTGCTCGGAGCCAGTAGACGAAGTCAACGAGCCAACGATCGAAAGCGTATGCGAACCCGTCACCGGTCGTGTCGAGATTCGGCATCGGCATGCCTTCCGCAAGCATCCTGTCCAGGAGTCGCTGGATGAGCCGGCGTCCTTCGACTGCGCGGACGGTCGTCGACGCGCCGTCGCGCTCCGCGAATCGGTGCACTTCGAGGGCGACCCCGAACCGGGAGACCCAATCCGGCTGGGCAACCGGCGGTCGCAGTCCCGGGAGGAGAGGTGCCTTCGAAGGCAACCCGATGCGCCGCTCGTTCGCGACATGACGCGCCGTCGCCAAGCCCGCCAGGACGAGTGCATCCACGGCAGAGGCGACATTTGGTTTGGTGAAGCGGGTCGTCCGGGCGAGGTCGGCGGCCGTGAGATCGTGAGGTGAGGCAGCCAGCAGCGCCGCGAGGATGTCCGCCCTCGCGTTGACGCCGAACGCGGCACGAAGCCGGATGCGAAGGCGCGGCCGCGAAGTCGCCGAGGCCATCCGGGCCTTGCCTCGCGTCACGTAGTCGGGGCGTGGCAGGGTCGCCATCGGCCAGGCTGGCCCACCCGCTGCCGCGACCGTCGCCACGTATTCACCGATGGCTTTGCCAGGGGTGCCGAGTTCCCGAACCACCTGCTTGAGCCGGGATCCGTTGACGTACCGGCCGTAGGCCACGCACCAGTCGGTGCTGAGGTCTCGGAGTCGAGCGTCCGCATCACCCAGCTCAGCCGTGAGGGCGATGAGGGCCTCCGGATCCACCACCGCGTCATCCCCCTCGACGGTGGCGACAACGCCGAGCGCGCCCCACTGGATCCACGCTCGGTCGAGGAGCGCACCTTGAAGGGAGCTACCCGCGCCAGTCATGCCATGAGGTTAGCCGGCCGACCTGTAAGAGTCAACCTATCGAATCACTAAATTAGTCTTACCTCGCCTCCTGCTGCCCGCCAGACAGCAGGTCCACGCAGCGTGCCGCCTCTCGCGCCCAGTTGCGAGCGACGGGGAGCACCCGCGCGCCCTGCAGCCCGGTCTTGGCGCGTCCCCCTGTCGGTCGGCGAGAGCCTCGACGATGATCGGATCAGGCGCGCTCCTCGCGGCTCACCGTCCGGACTCGATCGATGGAGCGATCGAAGGACGCGATGACGCCGATACCGGTTCGCTCGGCGCTGGCGACCAGGTAGGCGTCGGCGAAGTCCAGCCGGTGGACCTCGTAGACCTCGACGGCCCGCTGGAGCAGGTCGGCGTCGAGCACGCGGATGGCGGGAAACGCCAGCACGGCTCGCAGTGTCGTTGCCACCTGGGCCCTGGGTGCCTCGTAGAACGATTCCAGGACGTACGCCACCTCAGCGAGGATCAGGTCAGGCAGCAAGAGCTCGTCGACGGTGGCGAGATAGCGAGTCGCGCGCGCGGCCATGTCCGGCGGGTCGCCCGTGAGGTGACGGACGAGGACGTTCGTGTCGACGAACGCCGTCACCGCCGCTCTGCGGCCCGAGTCCGCCGCGTGTCGCGCAGCACCTCCGCCCAGGCCTTGCCCCGTTTCGCGGCGGGCACGTTGACCGCTCCCGCGAGCGCCAGAAGGTCCGGGGTTCGCGCGAGCACGGCATGATCGCCCTCCACGCGAAACACGAGCCGATCGCCCTCTTCGAGCGACAGCGCCTCGCGGACCGCACGTGGCACCGTGATCTGGCCCTTGGAGCTGAGCCGCGCCGAGACTTCCATGACCTGACTCCTTACAGCAGCGATAATGTAAGGATACCACCGGCGAAGGCGAGGTGATGCCATAGCGGACTGATGGGGACGGCCGGTTCGCAGAGCGTCACCGTCAACCAGGGCGTCGCGTCGACGATCCAGGTCGATTACGACACCGGCATCCGCTGAAGGCTCCGCTGCACGGCGGACACGGTGACGCGGCCGTTCCGGGGACCGGAACGGCCGCGTGATCAGGACCGAGACGCGAGACCCATGCTAGTGAACGAGCTGCGTCCGAGGCTAGGCCCACCGAGCATCGGGTGACCGAAACCGAAACCAGCCCCGACGCATCGAGTTGGCGCTCCTGGAAATCGCTTCCAAGGTGGCCCGTGAGCTGGCGCAGCCGTCCCTCACCGCGGGTGTCCCCTATTCAACCAGGCGGACGATCTGCTCCCCGAAGGTGGCCGCGCTGCCACCGGCGGAGATGCTCAACGGCAGAGTGGACGTCAAATCGTTGACGAACCATCCATATAGCTGCTCCCCGCCATTGCCGTTGCAGTCGCTGTTGGCCGTGTCGAGGTGCCAGACCCAGAACCCAACAAGGTTGCCGTTATCGTCGTTGACTGAGACAGGAAGGTCGGCACCGTTTGGATACTGATTAACGAGGTCATTGCAAACGGCGGTCTTCTGCCCATTGTTATGAGGCCCGAGGTACATACCGAGGTAGACCTCAATCTGAAAATTGCCGCCTTGGATAATCCCCTTCGCGTCCGCAGAATTCACATTGCAATTCCCACCGGTAACGCAGAACGTTGTCCAAGAGAACTGCCCGTTCAACGTTGGCCACGACGAGTTTGGATCGCACTTACCGGGCTGAGGATCGCAATAAGGAGATGGAGTAGTCCCGTTCCCCTTAATCGACTTGTAGTTGAACATGAGTGGGGCGATACCATTCGAGACGGCGTTTGCAACGCCTCCGACGGCAACGCCGCGCGACGTGACACCGAAGGTATCAATGCCGACTACCCTGCTGAATGAGTTCACGTGAGGCCGGTTGATCACGACTTCGATCCAACACGGTCGGAGTGCTGCGGTGCTGCAGTCATTCGTCGACAGCGGACCCGACTGAGATCCGCCGGGAGCGTACTTCCCGGTTGTGGGCGGCATATTGACTTGGACCTCAGACGCGATGAAACCGTTGGCTACGGCTGAGTCGATTGCGGCCTGAACTATCTGGGCCCGCGTGACGCCATTGCCCTCTGCGGTCGCCGCCGCCAGGGCGGCAACGTCGGCAACCTTCTGTTCACTTCTTGCCTGCCCCCAGGCGCCTCCCAGGTCGATGACGAGTCCGGCCGATGCGAGCAAGGCAACCAGGCTCAGGGCGAAGATGACCAGAATCTGGCCACGTTCACGCTCGGGTGCCCGGCCCGGGCTCGTGATTTGACGGCGAAGGCCGACGGTATTCACTGCAAAATCTCCTGTTCGGACTTTGATCCGACCTGAACGGGGCCGAAAGAACTGGCGATAGGGGTGACCAACGAAAACGAAGAGCTTACTGAAACGCGCACGACATAGCCGACCTTGCAAAAGTCACCCAGTGAATTGGTCGGAACTGCTCGTGTCGTCGGATTGATACATTCGACAGTCCAAGTGGTCGGCCCTTGTAGACCGGCAGATTGGGATGCAATCGACGCGGCAATCGCGCCGCTCGATTTGTCGCATGCCGGATTGACCTGAAAACAGGTTGTGCTTGCAACTCGGGCAACCGCTCGAGTCACTTGGGACATCTGGTTAAAGGCAAAGATCGCTCTTCCCCCGTCGACGACGCCCGTGAGCATCATGAGAAACACCGGGATTACCAGGGCGAATTCGACCAATCCTTGCCCACGTGAGTCTCGATGCCTCGCGG
>JBDTNS010000103.1:0-7091 GCA_039933675.1 Chloroflexota bacterium | reverse complement strand
AGCTCACCGGCTCGCTCGGCGACGCCCGGCTGGACACGTCGCTGGTCGCGGCCGCCACGGAGGCCCTCCGCCGCGGCCGGTCGCGGACGATTGAGCTGGGTGGTCTCTCTCTCTTCATCGAGGTCTTCCCGGTCCGGCCCCGGCTCGTGATGGTCGGCGGTGTCGAGGTCGCTCGTTCGCTGGACCGGCTCGCGCGCGAGCTCGGGTTCGAGACCGTGGTGGTCGATGGCAGGGCAAGCTTCGCCACGCACGAGCGCTTCCCCGATGTCGACCGATTGATCGTCGGCTGGCCCGACGAGGTTGCCGAGCAGATCGGCCTCGGCCCGAACGACGCGGTCGCTGTGCTCTCCCACGACGTCAAGTTCGATGAACCGGCCATTGTCGAGGCGCTCCGTCGAGGATGCCGATACGTCGGAGCCGTCGGGTCGCGCAAGACACAGGCCGACCGGCGGGCACGTCTCCTCGCCGCGGGCGTCGGCGAGGCCGACCTTGCGCGGCTGCGGGGCCCGGTCGGGCTCGACCTGGGCGGCCGGGCGCCGGCCGAGGCGGCGCTCGCGATCCTCGCGGAGATCGTGGCCGAGCGGTATGGCGGCTCCGGCGCTCCGATGCGTGACCTGGCACGCGAACGCGAAGGACCCGCGGCCGACGCCGCCGAGGCCACGGCCCGCGCTTGAAGACCGGAGCGATCGTCGCGATCGTCCTGGCCGCCGGGGCCGGATCGCGATTCGGAGGCGGCAAGCTCCTGGCGCCGCTCGGCGGCCGACCGATCCTCCAGCACGTGCTGGACACCCTCGCGGACGCCGGCCTCCACGATGTCATCGTGGTGCTGGGCGGGGATGCGCCCGAGATCGAGCGGGCGATCGCCTGGCGCACCGAGCAGCGGGTCGTCAATCCCGATCCGGCGCGAGGGCTGTCGGGCTCGCTGCAGGTTGGCATGGCCGCGGTTGGGCCCGAGGCCGACGCCGTCCTGGTCGCTCTGGGCGATCAGCCGCTCGTGCCCGTCGAGACGGTGCGTGCGCTCCTCGAGGCGCCGAACGCTCCGCGCCGGCCGGTCGTCGTCCCGGTCTATCCCGACGATCGCGGACGCAACCCCGTCCTGCTCCGGCGAGTGGCATTCGGTCTCGCCGACGAGGCAACCGGCGACCACGGTCTCGGCCCAATCCTCGAGGCGCGCCCGGAGATCGTGCAGGAGGTCCCGGGCAGCGGCGAGAATCCCGACGTGGACACGCGCGCTGATCTCGCTCGGGCGACCGAGGCCGCGTGGGGCACGCGGGTGCGCGCCAACCGCGAGCAGGTCGAGCGGATCCGTGAGGTCCAAGACGGGACGGACTTCTATGCCCCGGTCCGTTCGCTGTTCCGGGCTGACCCCACCCGAGCCGACGATCCGATCCTCGACGAATTGCTCGCGCTGGTCCGATCGGGCGAGCGCTGGCTCGACGTCGGGGCCGGAGCCGGCCGGTTCGCGCTGCCCCTTGCGCGGGCTCTGGACCCATCTGGTGGCTCGGTCGTGGCCCTCGATGCGTCCCCCTCGATGATCGAGGGACTCCAGGAGATCGCCGAGGACTACGCGATCGAGAACGTCCTAACGGTCGAGGCGCGCTGGCCCCCGGCCGATGCGTCGGCCTCGATCCTGCAGTCGGACGTCGCGCTGATCGCGCACGTCGGGTACGACGTCGAGGAGATCGGCCCGTTCGTCGACGGTCTCGAAGGGGCCGCCAGCCGGTTGTGTGTCGCCGTGCTGATGGAGCACGCTCCGGCGTCCGCTGCAGACGCGTTCTGGCCGTTGGTTCATGGCGAATCTCGGGTCCCGTTGCCGGCGTTGCCGGATTTCCTGGAACTCCTCCGTGCGCGGGGCCGGGAGCCATCGGTCATCTCGATCGAGGGTCAACCGCGTCGATTCGACTCGCGCGAGGCGCTCGAAGGATTCATTCGCCGCCAGCTCTGGATCGACCCCGCGGGCAAGAAGGAAGGACGCTTCCGCGCCGCACTCGACGAGCTCGTCGTTGCAGACGGTCCTGCCTGGACACTTGCCGGCCGGGTTCCGGCGGCCACCGGAATCGTGACCTGGAATCCGCGCTGATGCCTTCGGACGCGACGGAGTCCATCCCGGTCGAGGCCTTCCTTGCCGGCTATCCGCTCGGCATCCGCGTCGCGGCGGGGACGCTCCGGGCGATCGTGGCGCGCGCCGTCCCGGATGCCATCGAGCGGGTTCGTCCAGGCTGGCGCCTGATCGGCTATGACCTTCCGGTTGGTCGTCGGCGCGTGTATTTCGCCTTTGTCAGCCCGGAACTCGTGCACGTCCATCTTGGGTTTCAGCACGGGATCTTCATGGCCGATCCGGAACGTCGGCTGGAGGGCGCCCACCTCAACCTGCGAAAGGTCCGGTTCCTGACGTTCATCGCCGGCCAACCGATCCCGGGGGAGCCGCTCGTTGACCTGGTTCGACAGGCGGCCCGGCTCGCCGTCATGTCGCGAGCGGAACGATTCGCGTTGCTGCTCGACCGGGAGGCCGTCGGCGGGACTTGAGAGCGCGTGGTGGGTATCATCGGCGGACTGACCGGGACCCCACCTCGTTCGCCGGGAGACCCGCATGCGGTTCGAAGGATCCGTCCCAATCCGCGCTTCGCGCGAACGTGTCTGGGCATTCGTCGTCGACCCGCAACAGGTGGGCCAATGCGGACCCGGCGTCGAAACGATCGAGGGGGTCGACGAGACCCATTTCAAGGCCACCGCCAGGGTCGGGATCGGGTTCATCAATGCCCGTTTCGTCGTGAACATGGAGTTCGCCGAGTTGCAGGCACCTGACCGCGCGGTGATCAAGGCGCACGGTCAGGCGCCGGGCAGCGCGGTTGACGCCACGGCCGAGATGCGGCTGTCGGATGGCCCCGGCGGCGCGACCGTCATGGACTGGCAGGCCGACGTCAACATCGTGGGAAGCCTCGCCAGCGTCGGCGCCAGGTTGATCGAGGGGACCGCCAACAAGATGATCGGCCAGACCTTCGAGTGCATGCGGACGAAGCTCGAGGCGTGAACGCCCAGCTCATCGGGCGCCCATGACGTTCTCGATCGTTGCGCTGGACCCGGCAACCGGGGACCTCGGCGTGGCCGTCCAGTCCAGGTTTCTCGCCGTTGGGGCCGTCGTGCCGTGGGCCCGCGCCGGGGTGGGGGCGATCGCGACACAGGCCTTCGCCAACGTGGCATACGGCCCGGACGGGCTCGGGCTGCTGGCCGAGGGGCTGTCGGCCGAGGCGACCCTGGCGCGACTGGTCGCGGACGACACGCTGCGCGCCGAGCGCCAGGTCGGGATGGTCGACGCGAACGGCGGTTCCGCGACGCACACGGGCGCGAGCTGCTTCGCGTGGGCCGGTGGCAGGATCGGCCCGGGCTTCGCCGCCCAGGGCAACATCCTCGCGAGCGCGGACGTCGTCGACGGGCTCGTCGACACCTACCTGGCCGGCGGCCGTCCATTCCCGGAGCTCCTGGTGGACTGCCTCGCCGCCGCCGATGCGGCCGGCGGCGACCGGCGCGGTCGCGAGTCCGCAGCGCTGCTGGTCGTCCGGGCCGGCGGCGGCTACGGGGGCGGGAACGATCGATGGATGGACCTGCGCATCGACCATCACGACGATCCGATCGGCGAGCTGGCGCGCCTCGTGGACCTGCAGCACCTCTACTTCGATCGACCGGCCGTGGACGACCTGCAGCCCGTCGACGAGGCGACCGCCGCCGAGATCCGGGCGATCCTCGAGTCGCTCGGGGCGGGACCTGGTGGCCGGTTCGGGGCGGTGTACGCGCCGATGTCGGGTGTGGCCGTGCCGGAACCGGAGCCGCGTCCATCGGTCGGGGAACCGCGTCCGCTCCCGCCGAACTGGGACGGCAGCTGGCAGGGCGCGCTCGACGACTGGATGGCGGTCGAGAACCTGGAGGAGCGAGCCGCAGCCGCGGGCTGGGTCGACCGTCGGGTGCTGGCGATCCTCCGTGGCCGGCGCCCGTCGTAGGGCCGAGGCGCGCTGGCCGCCCGGGACCGGCCGTCTGCCACAATCGGGCGGATGGAGCGCCTGAGCCGTGTCATCGGACCGATCGCGACCAACGTCCACATCCTGGCCGACGCTCGATCCCGTGAAGCCATCGCCATCGACACTGCGACCCCGTCGCTGGCGTGGATCGCGGGTGAGCTGGCCGAACGCGGCTGGACGCTCAAGCTGATTGTCTCGACCCACGGGCATTGGGACCACATCGGCGACAACGCCGCGGTCGAGGCACTCACCGGTGCGCAGATCGCGGTGCATCCGCTCGATCGGGAGCGGCTCGAGCACCCTGAGCCGCTCTTCGCGCCGTTCGAGGTCCCGCCATCGGTCCCGGCCGTGGAGCTGGCCGAAGGCGGCTTCGTTCGGTTCGGGGAGCTGCGCCTTCGCGTCCTGCACACGCCGGGTCACACGGCCGGTTCCGTGTGCCTGCTGGCCGAGGACGAGGGACTGCTCTACAGCGGCGACACCCTGTTTGCCGGCGGCTGGGGCCGGGTGGACCTGGCCGGCGGCGACGCCACGGCCATTGTCGCCACCATCGCTCGCCTGACCGGTTTCGAGGATCGGCTGGCGGTCTGTCCCGGCCATGGCGGGGCGACCACGATCGGGCGCGAACGCGCCTGGATGGAGCTGGTCCGCGACGGGCGCCGGCTGTTCGCCTGAGGCTCGTCGCCGGTCAGCTCGGCGAGGGCGAGCTCTGGTTCCCCGGTCCGCTCGCGCAATAGGACCGCGTCAGCGCACGAGCGGCCGGCGGTAGGCGGACGAGCGGCGGGCAACCGCGAACCCGAGGCCTTCGTAGAGCCCCAGGGCACCCGACGGGTTCTCGGAATCCACGCCCAGCATCGCCTCGTCCATGCCCGCCTCGCGCAGGCGGACCAGCGCGGCGGCCGTCAGTGCACGACCCAGACCGCGGCGTCGCCATGGGCGTCGAACGCTGACGTGTTCCAGCCAGCCGCGGCGGACGCCCAATCGCTCGTTCTCGTCGAACCAGATCCAGTTCTGGACGACACCGGCGACCTGATCGCCGTCCCAGGCCACGACCCACAGGTCGGTGTTGGTTTCGGCCTGGCCGAATGTCTCTCGGAACACGTCCTCGCCCTGTTCGTGGTGTCCCCAGTGGTCGCGAAACGCCTCGTTCTCGGCGTCGAAGATCGTCCGGTGCTGGTCGGGTTGGACCGGACGCACCTCGAGTCCCACGGGCAACGGAATGTCGGGGACCTCGTCGAGGCCGTTGCTCCGCATCAGGAAGAAATGGCGAACCGGCCCGAACCCGGCGCGCTCGTACAGCGTGCGGGCGCCGATCGCCTCCTCGTCGACATGGGCGCCGAGCTGGACGATCCCATCGGGATCCTCGGTCGCGGCGCGCTGGCTCGCCCGTCGAATCGTCCAGTCGAGCAGCCAGCCGCCGATGCCCCGACGCCTGCGATCGGGCGCGACCTGACCCCAGAGCACGTAGACGGGCGCGCCGTCCCGAAGCGCGCGTTCGACGCCAGTCGCCGCGATCAGCCGACCATCGGACTCGACCAGGACCACATCCCGCGCCGGGTCAATGTCCTCGACCGACATCTCGGAGCGGAGCGTCGCCCCGTTCGGCAGCCACGGGATGCCGTCGTGCGCGTGGCATGCCCGGATGAGTTCCGCGAGCGAGTCATAGTCGGCGTTCGCGTCGAGGAAGCGCGTCCGCACACCCGGCACGGGCGGTGATTCGGGCAGCGGCGATGGGACGACCTTGGTGATGTGGAGCATCAGTCCTCTCCGTACTTGCGCGCCAAGTGCTCATTGACCGACTTCTGGATGATCCGCCACGTCCGGCGGTGCTCGGCCCGAGCTCGTGGATCGCCCTGCCGCGCCGCCCTCGCGATTTCCTTCTCGAGCTTGCGATGACTGGCCAGCCGGTCCTCGCTGAGGCGTCCGTCGGCAAGGGCCTCGCGCACCGCGCAACCCGGCTCACCCTCGTGGGCGCAATCGCTGAAGCGACAGGCGTTCGCCAGCTCCGTCACGTCGTCGAACGCCGAGTCGAGGCCTTCGTCCGCCCCGAGGACCTCGAGCGCGCGGATGCCCGGCGTATCCACGAGCAGCGCGCCGCCGGGCAGCTCGAACAGCTCCCGGTGGGTCGTCGTGTGCCGGCCGCGCGAGTCGGATCCGCGGACCTCGGCCGTCTTCTGGCGGTCTTCCCCGAGGAGCGCGTTGACCATGGTCGACTTGCCGACACCCGACGAGCCGAGGATCGCGGCGGTCATGCCCGGCCGGAGGTGCTCCCGCAGCTCCTGCAGCCCCGCGCCGGTCCACGCCGAGACGGCCACCGTCGGCACGCCGTGGGCGATCGACTCGACAGCGACCAGGCGGCTGTCGATGTCCTCGGCGAGGTCGGATTTGTTGAGCACGACGACTGGTGCGATCGAGCTCGACCAGGCGATCGCCAGGTAGCGCTCGATCCGGCGCAGGTTGAAATCGTTATCGAGTCCAGCGACGAGCAAGGCGATGTCGATGTTGGAGGCCATGATCTGCTCGTCGTCCAGGCCCGCGACCCGGCGCGAGCCATCCGCGGCCATCCGCTTGAAGGCACTCCGCCGCGGCAGGACGGCGACGATGACGCCGTCGTCGCCGAGCGCCACCCAGTCGCCGACCGTCGGGTAGTCCGCCGTCGCCAGGGCCTCGAACCGGAACGAGCCCGAGACCGCGGCCGGCCGATCGCCAGACTCGTCGCGAACGATCGAGGTCTCGCGATGCACGGCCAACACGCGCGCCGCGCGGCGACCCTCGGCCGCGTGCGGCGCGAAGGTCTCCGCCCAGGCCGGGTCCCAGCCGAGGACCTCGATCGCCGAGGGAAGCTGGACCACCTCAGCCGACCCGCTTGAGCTTGCCGGTCCGCTTCGCGTAATGCTCGGCGCGACCGAAGGCCCACAGGCCGAATGGGATGAACAGGCAGCCCATGACGATCAGCGGCCACACGTCGCCGAGCAGATCGGTGACCGGGGCTCCGTGGAGCAACCCGGCACGCACGCCGTGGAGGACGTACGTCGCGGGCGACAGGTGCGACAGGACCTGCATCCACGGCGGCAGGATGTC
>JBDTNS010000102.1:0-7099 GCA_039933675.1 Chloroflexota bacterium | reverse complement strand
TCGGGCGTGACGACGTCCATGATGACGCCGCCCTTGAGCATCTGGGCGAGGCCCTTCTTGGTTGCCCAGGTGGAGGTTTCGACGGTCATGTGAGCAGGATTCCTCAGATGGCTCGCGCTCGGGTCGCCGGCCGGTCTGGCCCCGAGGTCGTCGCCCGTTCGAGTCGACCGAGCCCCGCGCGCGCGGCGATTATCGCACGCGCGGCCCCAAGGGCTCTGCAACGCTCAGCGGCCGACGGTCCGGACGACCCCCGACATCAGCTTCGTCGCGCGTCGGGCGGCGGTCGGCGAGAGCCGCGACAGCGCCTCGACCAGATCGATGACGTCCTGGTCCGGCAGACCGCCGAGCAGGTCGAAGAGACGCAGGATCGTAGTGTCCGGGATCCGACCGAGCAGCCCGAGGGAGCGCTCGAGCTCGCGCGGCTCGAGCTGCGGGACGAGCCCGACCGCGCGGTCGAAGAGGCGGACGAACACGAGGAACGTCGCGAGCCACTCTCGGAGCGTCGCAAGCTCGCGGTCTTCCGGGTGCGTGGCGAGGGCGGCGGCGGCTTCGCGCTCCTTCTGCTCGAGAACGGCGACGATCGGGTCGCCCTCGCGGACCTTGCGCTCGGCGATGACCCGCCCGAACCATTGCCAGTGGTCGCCAACCGCCAGATAGGCCGTGCCGGCGGGGCCGCGACGGCCGACCCGGCGCGGTTCCAGGACGCGTTCGACGATCCCCCAGGATTCGGCCTCTGCGAGGGCCAGACTGGCAGCACGGTGGCTCAGGCCAAGCGCCTCGCGGACCTCGCGCTCCGTGAGCGGCTCCTGCCGAGCCATCAGGTACGCCTGGACGCGAGCGATCGCCGGGGTAACGCCCCAGGCAGCGCCCATCTCGCCCCAGGCCTGGGCCAGCGCGACCCGGATCGCCTCGGCGGTCTTGCTCGGAGCGTCGGGGGCGGGCGCGTCGGCGCCGTTCCGGTCGGGCTTCGCCGCACCGCCGTCGGTAACGTGCACCTTGACAGTAGCCTGTTTATCACTCATAACTTGCTATGTGAGAGTAGCACGGAGGACGGGACCATTATCCGCGAGATCACCGGCGGGCCACCATCGGGATCACCGCCCATGATCGGGTGGCGGCAACCGTCCTCCGGACCCGAGAGCAGGGCCCTGGAGGCCAGCCCGCACGCGGCCCGTCTCGGCGCGGGTGTTGCGGTCGCGTGCCGCGGCTGGGCGCGATGACCGAGACCGAGCCCGGGGCCAGCCGTGGGGCTCGATGGCGCGGCGCCCTTGCGGGACTCGTCCCGACCGCCGCGATCGTCCTGCTGTTCGCAGCCTCGGGCACCTCGGCCACGCCCGGCGAGGTTGCCGTCTCGCTCGCGGCGTTTGGAGCCATCGCGACGATCGCCGGCTTCCTGGCCGGTCTCCGTGCGCAACGGTCGCGCGGGCTGCTCGCCGGCGCCTTCGCCTATGCGCTCGCGCTGCTCGTCACGAACTTCGCAGCAGGCATGATCCAGGCTACGTGGGAGACTTGGACCGCCCAGGGCCTCGACCCGCTTGCGATCGTGACCGCCATCGGCGGACGGGCCGCCTACGGATTCATTTCGACGGCCTACCTGATCGTCCCGGCACTGGTGGCCGGGGTCGCGTGGACCTTCGCGGTTCGCGGGCTCGAGCGCCTCACGGGCGCGCGGCCGCCGTCAACGCCGGCAGCGGGTCGCGCGACGCGGGATCCCCGACGTCTCGGCCTTGGTGCGGCGGGAATCATCGTCGGCTATGCGCTGGTTGTCGCCGCCGTTTCGGCCGGAGCGCGCGGTGGACTGGGCGAATTCTCGCCGCCCGAAGTGATTCCTCGGCCGGTCCTCCTGGCGGTGCTCGGCACGCTCGCGGCTGCCGTCGGTGCGATCGGGGCCATGCGCCGTTCGCGACCGGTCCTGGTCGCGGCCGGGATCGTGTGCCTCGCCCAGTCGTTCATCGCGTTCAGCGGGATCACGATCCCGTTCATCGTCCCGGCCTTCCTCCTCCTGGGTCTGGGCGCGGAGCCAGGGGAGGACAGAACGCCGGCGCGAGCCGTCGTGGGCGGCGTTCTTGTCCTCGTCCTCGGTCTGGCCGCGTGGGTCGCGCCGTTCGCCCTGACCGAAACGAGCTGTTGGGTCGCCCGATCGGGAGCCGGCGGCGGCGTCGTCTACGCACCGATACCGGTCCCCGCCGGAATGACCTCAGGGTCCGAAGGCAGCATCAGTGGCGAAGGTCGGCTGGAACTGGGCGACCTTGCATCGGGCTGCGATGGCGGTCAGTTGACAGCGCAGGGCGCCGGGCTTGCGGCCATCTTCGGGATCGGGGCCGTCGCAATGGCCGGTCTCTCGGCGATCCAGCCCGCGAAACGGCGCGTCGTCCCCGAGCCGATCGCCTAGGTGTAGTGCCGGGGTTCGTGCAACCGGGTCCACACCGCCATGAGCTCCGTGAGCCAGCCGCCTGGACATGGTCGAGCACGCCGGACTCGCTCCGAACCCGCGGGCCATCCCCGTCCCCGTCTCGCGTTGTTTCCCCCGATGCAAGAGTTGCACCCGGGGAACACGTCCGAGCCGTACGACCCGAGGGACGTCGTTTCCGTTGCACCGGGAGAAACGATCTGGCCGTAACGGCCGTCACGAGCCGCGCCGAGACCCGGTATTTCCCCCGATGCAAATTCCTGGGCACTGCAGAGCCGTTTCAGAGGGTCTTCGCGTCGACGTGTGCTCCCCATGCAAGAGTTGCACCGTGAGCAACGAGTTCGGGGCCGGGGCGGGCGGCGGGCGGCGGGCCGACGAGCCGGGGCCGGGCCGGGCGGGGCCGGACCAGGCACGAGGTTTTGAACGATCGCCGCGACCGCCAAGTCGATGGCGCTCCACTCCGTGGCGTTCCAGTACTTGCCGGCCAGGACCAGATCGATCGGCTGGCGGCCAGGTCGTCCGCCTGCACCCTGGTGGGCCGAACGGAGGACATCGCCCGCTTCGGGGGCAACGGCGGACCACGCCCAATCCTGGCCTGGTGCTGACCGACGACTTCTTCGATATCCCGCACACGCTCCGGCCGAACGCGTTCTTCTAGCCGGCCCGCCTATCATCCGGGTCATGTCCATCCTGCGCAGCCGGCTCGATCCCGGCGCCGCCGAGACGCGCGCCAACCACGATGCGCTGGCCGCGCTCGTGGCGGACCTGCGGCAGCGCCAGGCGGTTGTCTCGGAACGCGGCGCCGGCGGCGATGCCCGCTCGATCGCCCGCCACCGGGAACGAGGCAAACTTCCCGTCCGCGAGCGCATCGAACGACTCCTCGACCCGGGCTCGGCCTTCCTCGAACTGAGCCCGCTGGCCGCGACCGGTCTCTACGACGACGATGCCCCTGGTGCCGGGATCGTCACGGGGATCGGCCGGGTCGAGGGCACGACCTGCGTGATCGTCGCCAATGACGCCACGGTCAAGGGCGGGACGTACTACCCGATGACGGTCAAGAAGCATCTCCGTGCCCAGGAGATCGCGCTCGAGAACCGGCTGCCGTGCATCTATCTCGTCGACAGCGGGGGCGCTTTCCTCCCACTCCAGGCCGAGGTCTTCCCCGATCGCGATCATTTTGGCCGGATCTTCTACAACCAGGCGCGGATGTCGGCCGCCGGGATCCCGCAGGTCGCCCTGGTCATGGGCTCATGCACGGCCGGGGGCGCCTACGTGCCCGCGATGAGCGACGAGACCGTCATCGTCCGCGGCACCGGGACGATCTTCCTCGGCGGCCCGCCGCTGGTGAAGGCCGCGACCGGCGAGGACGTCACGCCCGAAGAGCTCGGCGGCTCCGAGGTCCACACGCGTCGCTCCGGCGTCGCCGACCACGAGGCGCTCGACGACGAGCACGCGCTCGCGCTCGGGCGCTCGATCGTCTCCAACCTGAACCGCAAGGCGCCCGAGCCGCCATGGGACCGCCGCGATCCCGAACCACCGGCCGTCCGACCCGAGGGCGACGATGCGACGGCCTCGCTCTACGCCGCGGTATCCCTGGATGCGCGCCGCCCCATACCAGTCCTCGAGCTCATCGCCCGCCTCGTCGACGGCTCGCGCTTCCACGCGTTCAAGCCGCTCTACGGCGAGACGCTCGTTACCGGCTTCGCGCACATCGCCGGCTACCCGGTCGCGATCATCGCCAACGACGGGATCCTGTTCAGCCAGTCGGCGCTCAAGGGCGCTCACTTCATCGAGCTCGCCTGTCAGCGCCGGATCCCGCTCGTCTTCCTGCAGAACATCACCGGGTTCATGGTGGGCCGCGAGTACGAGGAGGCCGGGATCGCCAAGGACGGCGCCAAGCTCGTCACCGCGGTTGCCTCGGCCGAAGTCCCCAAGTTCACCGTCTTGATCGGTGGGTCGTTCGGGGCGGGCAATTACGCGATGTCCGGTCGCGCCTACCAGCCGCGGTTCCTGTGGTCGTGGCCGAACGCGCGGATCTCGGTCATGGGTGGGCCCCAGGCAGCGCGCGTGCTCTCGACGGTCGGTGGCGGCTTCGCCACGGAGGCGGAACGAGACGCCTTCGAGGCGCCGATCCTCGAGACGTACGAACGCGAGGGCTCGCCCTATTTCGCGACCGCCCGCCTGTGGGACGACGGCGTGATCGACCCGCTCGACACCCGCCGCGTCCTCACCATGGGGCTCGAGGCCTCGCTCCACGCCCCAATCCCGGAGACGCGTTTCGGCGTCTTCCGGATGTGACCCGAGCGCCCGCCCACCATTCGGCCATGCTCAGTGTCGTCAGATTTTCCATCGCGCCCGTGCGCAGCCTCGGTCTCGAGCATCCCGAGGAGATCGATGTCACCGAGCAGGGCGTCCTGGAAGACCGGCGTTTCTTTCTGGCAGACGCGAGCGGCCGGCTGGTGGATCGCATCGTCTTCGGTGCCCTGGTCCAGATCGCGACGCACACCGACCCTCGCGGCGAGATGCTCCGGATGACCTTTCCGGACGGTCGCGTGATCGAGGGCGACGTCAACCTCGGCGAGGCCATCGAGATCCCGATCTACGGCAGAACGGGCGTCGGTCACGTTGTCGAGGGCGCCTGGGCCGAGGCCCTTTCGGACGTCTGCCATCGACCGATCACGCTCATCCGCTGCGATCGTCCCGCGGGGACGCGATCGGGCAACCCGACCAGCATCGTATCCGGCGGCTCGCTCGAGGAGCTGGCCCGCCAGAGCGGCACGGACGGGATCGATGCCCGGCGCTTTCGGATGCTCATCGAGCTCGATGGCGCCGAGCCGCACGTAGAGGACAGCTGGATCGGGCACCGGGTCGCGATCGGTGAGGCCGTCCTGGCCGTCACGAAGCCGGTCGCCCGGTGCGCGATCACGACGCAGGACCCGGAGACGGGCGATCGCGATATGGACACGCTCCGAACGCTCATCGGGTATCGCGGGCTGCGTGACGGCAAGCACGCGGATTTCGGTGTCCTCGCGGACGTCGCTCGGCCCGGGCGCATTCGGCTGGGTGACGCGGTGGAGGTCCTGGCCGACTAAGGCCGGGATTCGGGGTCCTGTGTGACGGGCTGGGCGGCGTCTGCATGGCCGGCGTGGCCGAGCCGTCGAACGAGGACAACCCAGGCGACCGACGCGAGCGCGATGAGTGGCGAGATCCGGACCGCCGCCGTCACCCCGGCCCGCAACAGGGTTCCGGCTGCATCGGCCCCATGGCCGGCCCCGGTGACGCCACCGACGAGGACGAAGGCACCGATCATCGCGGAGGTCACCGCCGCGACCGGGACACCGACCCCCATTGCGAGGCCCGCGCTCGCCGCCGAGGACCGCGTCCCGAGCGCGGCCGAGGTGAGGCTGGCACCGAGCAAGGCGAGTGCCGGGAGACTCAGGACGGTGAGGATTGCACCGCTGAGGAGATCGGCGCCGGGAAACCTCGAGGCAACGGGCGTGGTGACCGTCGTGGCCACGATCTCGAGGGCTCCGAAGATGACGGCCGAGACCAGGGCACCGCGGCGAGCGGCCCGGATCCCGGCCAGCCGGCGGCCGGTCGGGTCGGGCCGCCAATTCGGATCCCAGGGGCCCATGGTTCAGACAAGCTCGACTTCCACGACCACGAGCCTAGCAGAGGCCTTTCTCGGGGAGGCCCCTGACCAATGCCGATCGGACGGGTGACCGGGGTTTGTGCCGCGCGGGTGCCGTACGATGCCGCCGTGAGTGCCATGTCTAGCCCGGCCCTGCGCATCGAGCGGTCCGGCCCGGGCGGGGTCGTTGCTCGCGTCACGCTGTCCCGTCCGGCGATCCACAACGCCTTCGATGCGTCGCTCATCGCCGAGCTTCGTACCGCGTTTGCCGTCCTCGCCCGCGAGGACGCGGGGCAGCTTCGGGCGGTCGTTCTCGCCGGCGACGGGGCGTCGTTCTGCGCCGGTGCCGATCTCGCCTGGATGCGCGCCGCGATGATGCTCGACACCGAGGGCAACGAACAGGACGCGATGGCGCTGGCCGACATGCTCGAGACGATCGACACGTGTCCGGCGCCGGTCATCGCGCGCGTGCAGGGCGCCGCGCTCGGCGGCGGGATGGGGCTGTGCGCCGTGTCCGACATGGTCATTGCCGAGTCCGGAGCGCGGTTCGGGTTCACCGAGACGCGCCTTGGGATCCTGCCGTCCGTGATCAGCCCGTTCGTCATCGCCAAGATCGGCGAGAGTCACGCCCGGGCGCTCTTCCCCGGTGGGCGTCGCTTCGATGCGACACGCGCCGCGCGGATCGGGCTCGTCCACGAGATCGTCGAGGGTGAGGCAGCGCTTGATGCGGCGGTCGAATCGGCGGTGGCGGACCTGCTGGCGGCCGGCCCGACCGCGGCGCGGGCCGCGAAAGCGATCGTCCGCGAGGTCCGGGGGCTCGGTCATGGTTCCGCCAAGTGGCACACGGCCCGCGTGATCGCCCGGCAGCGGACGAGCGAAGAGGCCCGGGAGGGCTTCCGCGCCTTCAGTGAAAAGCGCCGGCCGGCGTGGGCGCCCGACCCCGACTGACGGGTCGGGGGACCGTCCGGACCTCCAGGTTCTGTTCGGGCGCCGTCTGCGCCGTCTGCGTCGTGCGCGCCGATATGCGACGATCGCGACACCAATGACCGATGAACTGA
>JBDTNS010000101.1:0-7130 GCA_039933675.1 Chloroflexota bacterium | reverse complement strand
CGCAAGATCAGGCGGCTCCCCGTCGTCGATCGAGCAGGTCGTCTCATCGGAATCGTCTCCGACAAGGATCTGCTCCACGCTGAGCCATCCCCGGCCACAAGCCTCAGCATCTGGGAGGTCACCTACCTGATCGGACGGATCACCGTTGAGGAGGTGATGACCCGCGACGTGGTGACCGTCAGCCCGGTCACGCCGCTCGAGGAGGCCGCGCAGATCATGGTCGATCGCAAGATCGGTGGGCTGCCGGTGATTCAGGACGGTCAGATCGTTGGCGTCGTAACCGAGACCGACATCTTCCGGGTCTTCGCCCTGCTGCTCGGGGCGCACGAGCGCAGCACACGCGTGACCGTCACCGCCATCGACCGGCCAGGGTTGCTAGCCGACCTGACGGGGGCCACCGCCCGAGCCGGCGGCGATATCAGCGCCATCGTCACCTATCCAACCGATGGCGGCGCGAAGACTTCCGTCTTCCTGAGGGTCAGCGGCGTTTCGATGGAGCAGCTCACCACGGCAATCCGCCCCCACGTCGAACGGATCGACGAAATGCGGGAAGTCGGAGGCGGTTAGCAGGTCACGGCACCCGACGTTCACGGCACCCGACGGTCACGACACCCGACGGTCACGGCGCCCAGAATGCGGCCACGCCGCCGGCGACGGCTCGCGCGTCGGTGCCGTCAGCGCGAACCACCTCGAGGCGGTCAGTGCCGTCGTCGGCCACGATCGGGATGACGACCGACCGGCCGTCGGCGGACCAGAGGCGGTGGCTGAGCGCGTACTGATCGAAGAATGGGACGACCTGCTGGGCGAACGTGTCGGAGATCGCGACCGGCCGCTGAGAGCGGATCGTGCCCGAGCCGACCGACACGAAGACCAGCCGCATGGCGAACCCGGCGGTCGCGACCGGGCGGGCCGGCACGACGGCGGCGGTCAGTCGCGCAGTTCCGGCGCTCGCGACCTGGTCGTCGCCCGTCCCCGCGATCTCGAGCGCAGCGATCATGCTCCCGTCGGGCGACCAGAAGAAGGCGACTACCGAGCCGGCGAGCAACGTCCGGACCCGGCCGGATGGTGCATCGAGCACCCGCAGCGGCCCGACGGGGAGCGCCAGCTCGCGGCCGACGACCGCGGGCGCGATGAACCCGAGCTCGTCGGTCCCCGGGCCGAAATCGATCGCGGCCGCGCCGAATACATCGAGCGCATGCGGGTTCGACCGGTCGCGCGCCTCGACGACGACCTGCGCGGGCGTGCCGACGCCCGGGATCACGAACGCGCGGAACATGCCGTCGGCGCTCAGCGCGGGTGCGCGGAATGCGCCCGGCGCGAGGACCTCGGGCTCGACCGAGGTCCCGTCGCTCCCGACCTCGGCAAGAAAGCCGTCGGGTCCGTCGGCGCCAGTGTGGACCATCAGCCGGTCGGTGTCGGCGGTCCACGCCCAGTAGATTGGCGCGCCGGTGCGAACGACGACCGCCGGGGCGCTGGCGTTTGCCGACGCCAGTCGGAGCGCGATGCCGTCCGGCTCGGTCGTCAGGAAGCCGACCCGTTGGCCGCCGGGTGCCCAGTAGAGGTAGAACGGCGGTCGATCCGCGCTCCGATAGACGATCGCAGGGTCGGTCGCGGCCGTGCCGGCGCCGTGGACGGTGAAGACGTAGACGTCGGTCTCATCGGCGCTCCGACCGACGACCGCGATCCGCGAGCCATCCGGCGACCAGGCCGGGAAGGCGAAGACGATCCCAGGGTCGCCGTAGGGGACGACCGAACCTCCGCCCGCATCGGTCGTGGCGAGGCCGCCCGCGGCGTCGACGACCGCCAGGCGCGAGGCGTTGGGCGACGGGGCGACCGACGCAGCAACGTCTGGCGCAGTCGGCTGGATCCGCGGCGTCACGAGGCTGATGCCGCGACCCGAGACGAAGGTGAGGAAAACCATCGAAACGACGAGCGCGAGCAGGACGAGGACCGTCAGCGCCCGCCGAACCTTGTGCGGTGGTTCCGGCTCCGGCAGCCCCGGATCGTCGAACATCGCGGGGTCGGCCATGGGCACACGATACGGGACGGCGGCGCCCCACGGTATTGACCCTCCGATGTAGCATCGCCTCGCGCCGCGCAGCTCGAGGACGCGGCCGAAGGAGGGCTCCAGCCACTGTGGCGACACGCAAGCGCAAGACCGTCTATCCGCCGGCCCGGACCGACACCAGGCCGGCCCCACGCGCCGGAGCGGGCCCAGAGCCGTACGTTCGCCCGACAGTGGCGACGATCGATCTCAACGCCGGCAGCGGTCGCGCCGGATTGGCGGTCGGGGATCGGGTCAGGATCGCCGGCGGCGGCCTCTACGCTGGTGAGGCGGCGGTGATCGAGAAGCTGACGTCGGGCGTCATCCCGGCGGCGCTCGTCCGAACCGAGGCGGGACGCACGCGCCAGGTCCGGACGATCGACCTGGAGCCAATCGCCCGCGAGGGTTGATCCCCGTTTGCGAGGGCGCCTGGCGGCACCGTCAGCCGCCGGTCTGGCGCCGGACGGCCCCGGGCTTCATTGTTGATGATCAGCCGAGAGGGCGGTCTTGATCGTCGTCGGATCGACCGGGTGGTCGAAGATGAGCTGCAGGACGTGATCGACCGGGATCGGGCCGCAGACCCCCACGCGGCCCGATGGGCCGGTGTTCCCATCGGGCCGGGTGATCGTGATCGTCCCGAGATCGGCCGAGATCGTCAGCTGATGCGTCGCGATGCACGGCGTACCGCTCCACGTCAGGACGAGCCCGTTCACGTTGCCCGGCTGGGCGGCGATCAAGATCGTGCCGTCCGGAACGGGGTCGCCGCCTCCCGGATTGCCCGAGGTCGCGCTGTTCATCGACCCGGACAGGTCGATGATGTCGATCGATGCTACGCGATCGCGAAGAGTCGGCTCGCCGACAGGCGGACCATCGCCTCGAAGGCCTGTGTGTCGCCTCCTTGTGCCCGTTCGACGAGCTGTCGCTCCACGTTCGCGTCTCCCGTGTCGGATGAGCGCCCCGGGTGGCCGCTCAGCGAGTATGAGGAGCGATGTCGAGGTTCTCTTCGATCTTCGTCGGACATTCTCAGCGTCGTCTCAGGCGACGAACGCAGGATCACTCGTGTCTCCTCCTTCGAGACGAACGCCGGAGGGCTCCGGGTCGCGACCACGCCTCCTCCCGGTCCGTCGCGATCGTCGGCCCTCCGGCGTTCGCAGGTCACCCGCGCTTGACCCGTTCCACGCGGGGAGCCACGCTACCGCGATGACCCGACGTCCGCTCATCGGCGTCGGCGCGACGGCGGCTGCCATCACCATCGCCCTCGCCTCGGTTCTCGGGGTCGTCACGAACGCTCCACCGGCCGGTCGCGCGGCCGACCCCGGCGGCGGCCACGTGGCAACGAGCCCTCGCCCGACCGTGCGACCGGTTCCCGGCCACGAGGTGTTCGGCTTCGTCCCGTACTGGGAGATGGATGGCGGGATCGCCGCCGACGTCGCCCGCTTCGATCTCACGACGCTCGCCCTCTTCTCGGTGACGCATACGAAGGACGGGGCGATCGATACGAAGCAATCCGGCTACAAGCGGATCACCGGCGCTCTCGGGAAGCAGCTCATCCGCGAGGCGCACGACCGCGGCGTCGCGGTCCAGGTCGTCTACTCGAGCTTCGGGACCGCGAGGAACGCCCGCCTCTTCGCCTCTGCGACGCTCCAGGACGCGACGATCGCCGCGCTCGTCGACCTGGCGAAAGCGACCCGGGTCGACGGCATCGACGTTGACGTCGAGCAGCTCGACGCCGGTCTCGTTCCCGCCTATGGCGCGTTCGTCGGACGTCTGCGGACGGCCCTCCGGGCGGTCCTCCCCAAGGCGGAGGTCTCGGTGGCCACCGGGGCCGGCCTGGCCGGGGCGGCGATGGCCCTCGTGGCGACCGTCGCGGGCGCCGACCGGATCTTCCTGATGGGCTACGACTACCACTACGCGGGTTCCGATGCGGGAGCGTCGGCACCGATGGCCCGTCGCGATGGCGCCGTCGGTGACCTGCCGTCGTCGCTCGACCTGTATGCGGGGCTCGGGGTGCCGCCCGAACGCACAATCCTCGGCCTCCCGCTCTACGGCATGCGCTGGCGCGTCACCGGCCCGCAGCTCGGTGCCCTCCCGCTTGGCGACGGCGCGATCTGGGTCCCGGCGGACAACCCAGTCTTTCTGGCCTCCCCGCCGATACCGGTCGAGCTCGATCCGCTCGAGGTCGTCGACTTCTATGCCGTCGGGCCGACGGTGAGCCCGGTCCCGGGCGATTCGCGGGCGACCGCCGGCTGGCAGGCGATCTACGTCGACTCGCCGCGCACGCTGAGACCGAAGCTCAAGCTCGCCGACGACCACGGCCTGGCGGGCGCCGGGTTCTGGGCGATCGGCTATGAGCGCGGTCTGCCCGACTACCCGGAGCTCGTCGCGACGTTCGCCGCGGGGAAGCTGCCGTAGGTCGGAACCGTGATGCGACGGCCCTATCATTGACCCATGGTGTCGGGGGCCCCAGCCGGGCCTGGGTCACAGCTGGTGGTCATCGGCTCGTCGGCAGGCGGGATCGAGGCGCTATCGCGGGTCGTTGCCAAGCTGCCCGCCGATTTCCCGGCCCCCATCGTCATCGCGCAGCACCTCGATCCCCGCCGACCGAGCCACCTCGCGGAGATCCTCCGCCATCACGCGGTCCTGCCGATCAAGGTCGTCGATGAGTCCATGGCGCTCGAGGACGGCATCGTCTACGTCGTCCCGTCGAACCGCCTGGTCGAGGTGCAGGATGGCGGTCTGCGCCTGCGTCCGGCCACGAGCGGCGCGATCGCGCCCTCGATCGATCGTCTGCTGACGACCGCCGCGCAGTCGTTCGGCGACCGCCTGATCGCGGTCATCCTGACCGGGACCGGATCCGACGGAGCCGCGGGCGCCTGGGACGTCAAGCAGGCCGGCGGGACCGTCGTGACCGAGAACCCGGCCACGGCGATGTTCCCGTCGATGCCCGGCTCTGTCTCGCCGTCGATCGTCGACGCGCGGGCGGAGGTCGACGAGATCGCGGAGGTCCTCGTCGGCTTCCTCCGGGCTGGCGACAGGTCGACAGGGGACCGCAAGGACGACGGCCTCCATCGCGTCATCGATCGGATCCGGGAGCGAAGCGGGATCGATTTCGGCGCCTACAAGTCGCCGACCGTCATCCGCCGTCTTCACGGACGGATGAGCGCGACGGGGTCCGGATCAATCGAGGACTACGTGGACCGGATCGAGCACGACCCGGCCGAATACCGGCGTCTGGTCAGCAGCCTCCTGATCAAGGTGACCGAGTTCTTTCGCGACCCGAAGGTCTGGGACCACCTGCGCGACGACGTCGTGCCGCCACTCCTCGACGAAGCGCGACGAGAGGATCGCGAGCTGCGGGTGTGGTCGGCGGGTTGCTCGACCGGCGAGGAGGCCTATTCGCTGGCAATGATCCTCGCCGAGGCCCGCCGTGACGAGGCGTCGCCGGTCGGGATCAGGATCTTCGCCACCGACGTCGACGGGGCGGCGGTCGCGTTCGCCCGACGCGGCGCCTATCCGCCCGGCGCGTTGGCGACTGTGCCGGCGATGCTCCGGGATCGCTACTTCCTGCGCTCGGGCGCGGGGTTCGAGGTCGTCAAGCGCGTACGCTCGCAGATCGTCTTCGGCGAACACGATCTGAGCACGCGTACCCCGTTTCCTCGAATCGACCTGCTGCTCTCCCGCAACGTCCTGATCTACTTCACGCCGGCGCTCCAGCAGGCCGCCCTCGAGACGTTCGCCTATTCCCTGCGCCCCGCCGGGCGGCTCGTCCTCGGACTGTCGGAGACCGTCGCGGCGCTCCCCGGGTCGTATGCTGAGGAGAACGCGCGGCTCCGGATCTACCGGCGGCTGCCCGGCCATCTGGTGGTCCCATATGCCTGGCCGAAGGTGGTCCCGACGTCCCGTGATCTCGATCGGCCGGTGACGCCCCCGGTCAGCCCGTCACGCCACGAGCAGAATCCGATCGCCGACGCGCTGGCCTCCGCCGAGGCCGTCCTGGCGGGTCTCGAGACCGGCATCGTCGTGGTCGACGAGCACTACGACATCTCTCGGATCAACACCGCAGCGCGACGCGTGCTCGGCATCCATGGCGCGGCCTTCGACCAGGATTTCATCCACCTCGCAGAGGTCCTGCCCTCGACGGCGATCCGGAAGGCGATCGACGGCGCGCTGAAGGGCAAGACCAGCACGGCCGTCTACGAGATCGAGTCGGTCGACGTCGGCATCGATTCACCGCGTCACATCGAGGCGACGATCCGGCCCTATGGGATCGCATCGGACGTCGTGGACGGCGCGGTCATCGAATTGACGGACGTGACCCGCCTGGAACGCGACCGCACGGGGCACACCCGGACGCGCGAGCGCCTCGACAAGGCCGCGACGCTCAACGAGCGGCTCCTGCGCGCGAACGAGGAACTGACGCTCCTGATCGCGGACCTTCGTCTCGCCAACCGGGATCTGCTGCGCACGAGCGAGGACGCTCAGGCGAGTCGCGAGGAGGTCGAGACCCTCAACGAGGAGTTCCAGGCGACGAACGAGGAGCTCGAGACGCTCAACGAGGAGCTGACGGCGACGGTCGAGGAGTTGCGCATCGCCAACGAGGACCTCGCCGCGCGGACCGAGGCGCTCCGTCTCCAGACGCTCACGATCGCCCAGCAGAAGCGCGAGACCGAGGAAGAGCACGATCGCCTGGGGTCCATCCTCGCCAGCATCGGCGATGCCGTCGTGGCGGTCGATCATGACGGCCGGACCGTCGCGACGAACGTGGTCTACGACCGGCTCTTCGGGGATCCGAATGCGAAGATCCGGTTCGAGGACGTCGCCGGGCTCCCGATCCTGGCCGAGGATCGACCGCAGCAGCGTGCGGCGCGAGGGGAGCGGTTCCGTGTCGAGTTCGCAGCGAGCGACGCGGTTGGGACCCGGCGCTGGTTCGAAGCCGTCGCCGAGCCGTTGACGGTCGAGGATCGGACCTGGGGCGGCGTGGTCTCGATCCGCGATGTCTCCGAGCGGACGATGCGCCTCAGCCTCGAGCGCCTGATGGCCGCGGCCGGGCACGAGCTCAAGACGCCGACCGCGGCGATCCACAACT
>JBDTNS010000100.1:0-7212 GCA_039933675.1 Chloroflexota bacterium | reverse complement strand
CTCGTCGAGCCGGCGAGCAATCAGGTCGGCCACGAAGGTGAGGTTCCAAGGGGAGGAGCCGACCCAGGAGATGACGTTCGCGAATTCATCTGCGGACCCGCGCGATGCACGCATTAGCTCGGACACGCGGCGCCAGCGCTCCGCCCCTTGGCTCTTCGCCCAGCGCGACGCTTCCAGTGCCTTGACGGCGCCGTCCTCCGCGCCCGCCGCCACGGCGACATATGCCGAAGTCGCAAGTACGGCGGTTGTCTGACCGGGTACCACTCCGGTCAATGCCGGGTCGATTTCGATGATCCGGGCGAGTGCCTGCTCATGGCTTTGCCGGCGCGACAAATATCGCGAGAGTTGCAGTGACAGTGCGAGGTGATCGTTCAGGTTGAGATCCCGACTTCCTTCGACCGAATCAAGGATCGGCCAAGCGCCTTCAGGGTTTCCATACGAGTCCTCAAAATCTGCACGCTCCAGTGCGGCCTCTACCTGACCGAATGCTGAAGCGCGCTCGGATTCTTGCTCCGCTTCTTCGGTCTGTCCGAGCATCATCAGAGCGGTCGCCTTTGCCATCACCGCCGACGACATCTCGATACGAGAGGACGTCTCGCGGAGCGCCTCGATTGCATGGGTCGCGTGTTCAATGGCGAGCCCCGGATTGTCTTGAATGATCGAAGTAACGGCGAGGTTGAGCATCGCCACGCCGTAGTAGTGAGGCTGCGTCCCGCGATAGCGGTGGGCCGTACTCGTTAGATGTTTGGCGAGAGCGTCAAGGCTTCCTTTGCCGCTTGCCGCGATAAGCAACTGCATACCGGCTGCGAGAACATGAAGGCGCTGGTTGACGCTCGACGCGCGCAGGCGGTCGAGATGGCGAAGCGCTTCCTCGGTCTCGCCCGCATGCATGAACATCGTGGCCAGGTTGAGGAGGGCGTGATCGCTTTCCTGCGAGCCTGGTTCGACATCGTTCAGGACGGCTCGTGACAGTGCGATCGCCGATTCGTGGGCACCCTCCTGCATGTCGATTCGCGACTTGATCAGGTTGAGTCCCGCCGGCCTCGTCTCCAGCGGGATCAGGTCGATGTAGCCGACAGCGACTGCATACTGCCCGCTCCCCATGATTTCCGGGATCGCCGCCGCGACGACCGTGGCAACGCAATCGAGGTCACCCGCCTCGCGATAGTGGTGCGCCGCCGTGCGCCAGTCGGTTCGGGCGGCCGCCTCGGCCGCCGTTCGATGGAGCCGGGCCACCGCCGGCTCGCCGGTCGTGGCGCGCAAGCGGGCCTCGAGAAATTCGCGGACAAGCGGGTGGTATCGCTGCGGGCCTCGCGACGACCGCGACGGGCGGGTCAGCAACGTCAATCGTTCCGCCGCGAGCGTCAGCCGGGTTGTCTCGGCCGGGTCGGCATCGGCCACGACGCTCGCCATCTCCGGCGTGACGCCCTGCAGGATCGACGTCCGCATCAGGAACTGCTGCAGGTCCTCCGGCAGATCCCCCACGACCTCCTCCGCGAGATAGTCGTAGAGCTCCTGGTCGGCGCCGCTCAACCCACGCACGAAGCGGCGGATCTCGGCAGGAGATCGATCGCGCAACGCCGCCTGGACCAGCTGGAGCGAAGCCGCCCAGCCCTCGGTTCGTGCCGCCACGTCGGCCAGGACGTCGGGTTCGAGGGCCCGTCCGTAGGTTTCCGCGAAGAGCCGTCGCGTCTCGTCAACGTCGAATCGGAGGTCGTCCGTGCCCAGTTCCGCGACTTCGCCCGCGGCGCGCAACCGAGCCAGCGGGATGGTCGGCACTCGCCGGCTGGCGAACACGATCGAGAGGCGTTCGGGTGCCCGCGCGACGAGCTCGCGTGCGATCAGACGCACGTCCGGCGAATCGTCCACCAGGTGGAAGTCGTCGAGGATCAGGACGGCGCCGTGTTCGGCGATCGATGGGAGCTCCCGCAGAAACACCTCGATGGTCGCGTCACGCGTCGGTCCGCCGACGGACATCTCACCAAGCATCGAAGTCGTGGTGGGTGCGAAGCCAGGATCATGCTCGCGACCCGCCGCGACGAGGTGATTCAGGAACGCGATCCAGTCGCGATCGTCTTCATCGAGGCGATACCAGAGCGTTCGCAAACGGGTCCGCTGGGAGAAATCGGCGAGCAGCGTGGTCTTGCCGTACCCGGCGTCCGCGAGGATCAGGACCACACGGTCGTGGATCTTTCCGCTCAGCCAGTCGAGGAGCCGGTCGCGCGAAAGGGTGTCGTCGCGCAGCGGCGGACGCTGGACCTTCGAGGGCTGGATCGGGTAGCGGTTCATTGCGTCGCCCGCAGCTCCGTTCAGCGATGACTCGACGGAAGCCGGCCGATCTGGACCCGGGGCGACCGGCTCCCGCGTGTCGCCGAGCTCGGTCGACAACGGGTGAGGCCGGGCGAACAGTACGGAGCGCTCGTTCGCGATGTCAACGTTGGCGCGGGGACCAGGCATGCCAGGGATGATGCCGGGCAGCGCTCACCCGGCGATTAGCTGCGACCGATCCGGAGATCAGCCCTCGTATTCGAAGCCGATCTTGACCTCGACGCGGTACTCGACGATCGCGCCGTCGCGCACTTCCGCGGTCGACTTCACGACCTCCACCGTGACGATGTTTCGCACGGTCTTCGAAGCCGTCGCGACAGCCTGGCGGGCGGCGTCGCTCCAGGATCGAGGACTCGTCCCGACCATCTCGCGGATGATGATGACGCCCATCCTGCCCACCTCCTGGCCCATCGCCGGTCGTCGTCCGACGGTCTCGGCGAGGGCGCCAATGATGACACGAGGCCGACCCGTCGCCGGGCCGGCCTCGTGGCTGCTCAGGGAGATACGAGGTCGGGCCCGCTAGGCGGTCACGGTGGCGCCGGTCAGGGTCCCCGCACGGACCTTGTCGAAGCACGAGCTGCAGTAGACGGGCCGATCGTTGCGTGGCGCGAACGGCACGACGGCCTGACCCCCGCAGGCCCCGCAGATCGCGGCGTGGAACTCGCGCGGGCCTTCGCTGGCGCGAGCTCGCTTGGCAACGGCCCGGCATGACGGGCACCGCTGGGGGTCGTTGGTCAACCCCTTCGAGGCGAAGAACGCCTGTTCGCCGGCCGAGAAGCTGAACTCCTCGGCACAATCACGACAGGTCAGGCTACGGTCCTGGTACACCCTCTCCAGACCCTCCTCGGCTCGGACGCCATGGGCAGCCGAGTCACGGGCAACCCCGCCGCGGGTCGGCGATGGGCGAGCGTGACAGGGGTGCTCACCCGGTCGGCCCGGGCTGGGGCCCGGAACTCATAGCGGAGAAGATACGCGCGCCGTCAAGCCCCCTGAAGGGCCTTTTTTCTGGCTCGGCGGAACCACGCCACCACGAGGGGCGTCGGGGCGCCATGCTGAACCACATGCGATCCATCGTTGTTGTCACCCTGGCCCTGCTCGTCGTCGGCTGCAGCGCCGCCGGCGGAGGCGCCAGCCCGAGCGATCCGCCATCCGGGTCGCCGTCGGATTCGCCGAGCAGCGTGCCGTGGCCGTCGAGCTCGCCAGGCCCGGCCGTCGGTGCCATCGACCATGCGACGGGTGCGACCCACGTCGTCCTGCGCTTCGAAGAAGGTGGCGGGTTCATCGCCCCCTCGTTCCTCGCAACGCAAGCTCCGATCTTCACCCTCTACGGCGACGGGACCGTGATCTTCCGCAATCCGTTGCTCGACCCGTTGCCCGCGGTCGGTTCTGTCGCTCCATTCCGCCCGTTCCGCACGGTCCGGTTGAGCGAGGACCAGATCCAGAAGCTGCTCGCCAATGCGCTCGGTCCTGGCGGGCTGGGGGCGGCGCGACCCGACTACCGAAGCGACCTGATCGCCGACGCTCCGACGGCCACCTTCACCATCGAGGCTGGCGGGATCAGCAAGGTCGTGTCCGTGTACGCCCTCGGGATCGACACGCAGGGCGGGCCGGACGTCGCGGCGCGCGCGGCATTCGCCAAGCTCGCAACGAGCCTCCAGGACTTCGACAATGGCGGGACCGTGCCAACGGACGCGTTCGCGCCCGAGCGGTATCGCGGGATCCTGCTCGAGGGGCAGCCCGGTGATCCAGGTGCCCTGCCCTGGCCCTGGCCGTCCGTTGCCCCGACCGACTTCATGCCGGATCCGGACCCGAGTGCCTTCCAGCTTCCGAAGCGGGTCTTGTCCGTCGCCGAGGTCGAGGCCCTGGGGGTCAAGCCGTACCAGGGCGGGTTCCAGGGCGTGACGCTCCTCGGCCCGCGGGACGGCAGGATCTACACCCTGTCGCTGCGGCCGCTGCTCCCCGACGAGTCGAAATAGGCGTCCGTTCAACCAGCTTCCGCGTACCGCTCCCCGGCGTAGCTGACGAAGCGCGTCTGCTTCTTCTTGAACCAGAGGCCGATCTCGCCCGTGGGACCGTTGCGGTGCTTGGCGAGCTTGAGCTTGATGACCTCGCCATCCTGCTCCTGGTCGTCGGCGCCGCGTTCCTTGTCGCGCCACAGGAACATGACGAGATCGGCGTCCTGCTCGATGGCGCCCGACTCGCGGAGATCCGACAGTCGCGGTTCCTTGGACTCGCGCATCTCGGGCTGCCGTGACAGCTGCGAGAGGGCGATCACGGGGACCGACAGCTCGCGGGCGAGTGCCTTGAGTCCCCTCGAGATCTCCGAGACCTCCTGGACGCGGTTGGCATCCCGATTCGTGGTGGTGGCCTGCATCAGCTGGAGGTAGTCGACGATCACGAGGTCCAGGCCGTTCTCGGCCTGGAGGCGACGCGCCTTCGTGCGCAGCTCCATGGCGGAGATGTTGGGCGAGTCGTCGATATACATCGGGGCCTCCGAGAGTGCATTCATCGCGGGGGCGATGCGGGCGAAGTCCATCTCCTCGAGGAAGCCGCTCCGGAGCCGCTGGGAGTCGATGTTGGCGACGCTCGACAGGAGCCGCAGGACCAGCTGCTCCTTGCTCATCTCGAGGCTGAAGACACCGACGCTCTTGCCCTCGCGGACGGCAGCGTGCTCCGCGATGTTCAGCGCAAAGCTCGTCTTGCCGACCGAAGGCCTGGCGGCGACGACGATGAGGTCGCTCTTCTGCAGCCCGGTGGTCAGCGTATCCAGGTCCGTGAACCCGGTTCGGACGCCGCTGATCTCGCCGCGATGGGCGTGGAGGTAGTCGAGCCGGTCGTAGGCGTCGTGGAGAAGCGATTTGAGGGGGCTGAATCCGGCGTCGACCCGCTTCTGGCTGACCGCGAAGAGCTCGGCTTCGGCGCGATCGATCGCCTCCTGGATCTCCGGCAGGTCCTCGTAGCCGATCCCGGCGATGCGGCCCGCGGCGGCGATCAGGTTGCGCAGGACGGCCTTGCGTTCGACGATCCGCGCGTACTGCGCGACGTGCACCGCGGTCGGCGTCTCGTTTGAGAGGCTCGACAGGTACGCGCGGCCACCGGCGGCCTCGAGCTCCTCGCGCCGCTCGAGCGACTCGGCCACGGTGACGATGTCGATCGGTTCCCGGCGCTCGAACAGGTCGAGCACCGCGGCGTAGATCCGCCCGTTGGCCTGCCGGTAGAAGTCGGCCGGTCGCAGGAACTCGGCGACCTCGATCACGGCGTCGCGATCGATCAGCATGGCGCCGAGCACCGACTGTTCGGCCTCGAGACTCTGTGGCGGCAGACGGTCGATCACGATGGGCGCGCTCCAGGAGCTGGTGGGTTCGTCATTGTCCGTCGCAGACCCACGAACGCGGTCAACGAAGCCGGCGACCCAACTCCCCGGCCTCCACCAACTTCACCGCACTGTGCGGACGCTGTTGACAATCCTGTGGATATCCACCTTCCGTGGGCGGCAGGGCCGCCGGCATCGGGCGTCCTGCGGCCCGCCCTCAAAAGGGTCTGCCATCAGTCGAGTCGGCGGATGACCCCGATGAGCTTCCCCTGGATGCGGACGTCGTCGTAGAACTGCGCCGGATACGCCGGGTTGGCGGGCTGCAGCCGGATCTGGTCCTTCTCCTTGAAGAAGCGCTTGAGGGTGACGGCATTCTCTTCCACCTGGGCAACCACGATGTCGCCGTTCCGGGCCGTGGTCTGGGGGCGGATCAGCACGAAGTCGCCGTCCGCGATGTGGGCCTCGATCATCGAGTCGCCGCGGACCCGCAGGACGTACGCGTCCCCGCCCGGCGCGAGCAGGTCTGGCACCGCCATCGTCTCCGACGCGTCCTGGTAGGCCTCGATCGGGCCGCCGGCGGCGATCTCGCCGATGATCGGCAGGACTCGCGCATCGCCGGCTGTCGATTGGGGGACCAGCTCGCTCGTGAGACCCAGCCGGATCGCCGCCGTGGGGGTCAGGCGGATCGCCCGCGACTGGGCGGCGCCACGTTCCAGGTAGCCCTCGCGCTCGAGGATCTGGAGGTGGTGGTGAACGGCGGAGGTTGATGCCAGGCCGACCGCCCGGGCGATCTCCCGCACCGACGGCGGAAAGCCGCGAGCGCGGAGCGTGGCCGCGATGAAGTCGATGATCTTGAGCTTTCGATCGGCGTCGTGCTTGGTCACTCGCGCCTCCTTGTGCGCCATCATAACGAACGGACGTTCGATGTCAAGGTGGCAACGGGCGCGGATGGGGCATCAGGGTCCGTCCAGGGCGGTCTTCGCCGGCGGGACTGGTAGACTCCGCCATCCCCGGACGAGAGAGGCACCTGGCGCATGGGACGGAGCACGACGAAGCGAAACAAAGGCTCGAGTGGACGCGCGGGATTCGGCGGCGCGCTGCGATTGCTCGCGTTCCTGCCGGTCGCCAGCCGGATTCCGACCTACGCGCGTCTCGTGACGGCGCTGGCATTCGACGACCGAATGCCGGCCGGGCGGAAGGCGTTGCTGGCGGGTGCCGCCGGCTATCTCGTCCTCGGGCGGGACCTGATCCCGGACGCGGTGCCGGTCATCGGGGGCATCGACGATCTCGTCGTCGTCGTCCTCGCCGTGGACCTGTTCCTCGAGGGAGCGCCCGACGACCTGCTAGAAGAGAAGCTGGACGAGCTCGGCATCGACCGAGCCGCGTTCGATCGGGACATGGCGCAGATCCGGCGCTTGACGCCCGGACCGGTCCGGCGGACCATCCGGCGGGTCCCCGACATGATCGGCGGCCTGGGGGATGTCATGAAGCAATTCGGTCTGGGGCCCCGGATGCGGGCCTGGATCAGCAGGGAGGATCGCAGCGCGTGAAGGTCATCCTGACGAAGGACG
>JBDTNS010000099.1:0-7313 GCA_039933675.1 Chloroflexota bacterium | reverse complement strand
GGCGTCGGAACGGGTGTCGGAACGGGCGTCGGAACGGGTGTCGGAACGGGCGTCGGAACGGGTGTCGGAACGGGTGTCGGGGTTGTATCCGGCGTGGGCGCCGGCGTTGGTTGCGGCGTTGCCTCCGGTGTCGGCGTCGGAGCGCCGCTCGCGCTCGATGTCGGCCGCACGGTGGGTATCGGCGTCGACCCGCTCGAGGTTGGTGTCACGCCGGGCGTTCGCGTCGGCCTGCCGATGGGCGCGGTCGGCGTGAGCGACTGCGTCGGGATGTTGGTTTCGCCGGCGACGACGCCGGAAGGCGACGCGACGAATGCCGACGGCGTGGCGGCGGTGAGCGAGCCATCCGACCCGACCGACGCCGAGATGGCCGGTTCCGGCGATCCGCTGCCACGCACCACGCTGAAGACGCTCGCGGAGGGACGCGCCGTAGGTCCGTGCGGCCAGCCGATCGCGACGATCCCGACGACCGCGAGGACCAGGAGGGCTGCGCCGGAATCGCGGACGAGCCGTTCGCGTGGCCTGGTGGAAGCGACCGGCATCGCGCGAGGCGGTGTCGCGAGAGGCGCGGGCGCTGTCGGGGGAAGGATCGACGGTCGGGCCAGCCGAGCGCCATCGGCGGCGTAGTAGGTCGCGGCGAGCTGCGACGTTCTCGCGGCGACCGGGACCGGCACGGTTCCTGCGAGCGCGTCCCCGTCCGCGTTCGGGTCGCGGGCCAGGGTCAGCGCGGCATTCCGGCGCAGTGATGCAGCGGTGCCATCAACCGCGGCGATCACCCGGGGGTCGGACGCCGCGACCGCCGTCGCTGACTCGATCGGGTCGGCGTGCGCATCTGGCGCATTCGTCGGGCGCCCCAGGACGCGGCGCACGAGATACATCGCGATCGAGCGATCGACGACATCGTGGACGAGGTCGAACGGACCCGGCCGATCGGCCTGCTCACCCACGCAACGGCTCCCCGGTTGGACCCGGACCAAGCAGCGTCGAGAATCCGGCGATGACTTCCAAAGTGACGGTTACCCC
The DNA here is from genome assembly GCA_039933675.1 of Chloroflexota bacterium. Classification (GTDB taxonomy): domain Bacteria; phylum Chloroflexota; class Limnocylindria; order Limnocylindrales; family CSP1-4; genus SPCO01. Next base: position 6,293 of record JBDTNS010000099.1, on the reverse strand, counting down.
GTTGGACCCGACGAATCTCACGGTCGGGTTCGGCGCGATGCTAGCACCCACCCGCCAGACGGCCCAGCCGGGCGGACGACCTACCCGACCTACGGTTCGGGAGCGCCTGGTGGCCGCTGCGTCTCGTAGGCGACCGCTTCGAGCTCATCCGGCCGATCAAAATCTCCGCGCGTCGGCAGGAACAGCACGAGCCCGAACGCGACGAAGATTCCGAGGAACGCGTACAGCTGCGTAACGCCCGACAGCAGCATCGACAGGACCCCAAGCCCGAGGCAGATCCCGTAGATCACGAGGACGGTCTGGCGGTGGCTCAGCCCGAGGTCGAGCAGGCGGTGGTGGATGTGACTCCGGTCCGGCGTAAACGGCGAGCGACGCTGCGAGAGGCGCCGGACGATGATCCAGAAGGTATCGATGATCGGGACCCCGAGGACGAGGAGAGCGACCGCGACCTTCGCCGTCCCGAGGATGGCGAGCACGGCCAGCGTGTAGCCGACGAACTGGACGCCGCTCGTCCCGGCAAAGATCGACGCCGGATGGAAATTCCAGCGCAGAAACCCGAGAAGGGCGCCAGCGAGGATGAAACACAGGACTGCGATGAGCGGCTGGGCGAAGGTGACCTGCGTGGTCAGGCTGATGAGGCCGAGGGTGACGGCGGCAATGAATGCGATGCCCGTCGACAGCCCGTCGAGGCCGTCAATCCAATTGATGCTGTTGATCATTCCGACGATCCAGAAGATCGTCAGCCCGGCCGCGATCGGACCGGCAGCGGGATTTCCGGCTGGAAAGCGGATGACCGGCCCGCCGAGCGGGTTGGCGATGAAGTCGATCGAGATCCCGAGCGCGACGGCGCCGACGGCCAGCGCGAGCTGACCGAGCAGCTGATACCGCGCCCGGAGGTCGAACAGGTCATCGATGGCGCCGAGCCCCGCCGCGAGCGCCCCGCCGACGAGCAACGCGATGAAGTCGGAAGCCTCGAGCGAGAACGGGACGGGCACCACGCCGCCGCTCTGATTGAGGACGAGGAAGATGCCCGCCACGAGCAAAAAGGCCGCCGAGACCGCGAGCCCGCCGCCACGCGGGACCGGGATCGTGTTGACGCGCCGGGAATTGGGCCGGTCGACGATCTCGTGCCGGAGCACGACCCGTCGAACGATCGGCGTGAGCACGAGGGCGATGAGCGCCGCGGCGGCGAACACGATCGCAATGGGACCGACGTAGGCACCCACGTTCGCGATCCAGAAGTTCACTATCGCCAAACCCCTGCGGGTCGCCAGGTCGTGCTCGGGGCGATCACGCCGCCGGCAAATCTGACATGCCCGACAGGCTTGCCAGTCCTGGCACCGGGAACCGATCGACGATCTCGCGCACCTGCGCCGCCAGTCGCGCCTGCTCGCGCGCGTCGTCGCGACCCCGGATTGCCTCGGTGATGATGCCAGCGATCGCCCGCATCTCGTCGGTTCCGAAGCCACGCGAGGTCGTCGCCGGTGTGCCGATCCGAATCCCGGACCCGGTGTTCGGCGGCAGCTTGTCGAATGGGATGGCGTTCTTGTTGACCGTGATCCCGATCTCGTCGAGCAGGTGCTCAGCTTCCTTGCCGGTCACCCCGAGCGGGGTCACGTCGACGAGCAGGAGGTGGTTGTCCGTGCCACCCGAGACGACGCGGGCGCCCAGTCCGGCCAGGCTCTCCGCCATCACCGCGGCGTTTTCCACGGTGCGCTCCTGGTCGCGACGGAAGGCGGGCTCGGCGGCGAGCTTGAATGCAACGGCCTTGGCGGCGACGACGTGCATGAGCGGGCCGCCCTGTGTCCCCGGGAAGACATTCCGATCGATCGAGGCCGCCAGCGCCCCCTCGGCGCCACCACCCTTGACCGACGGGAAGTCCGTCGGGTCGAGCGAGGACCGCAGCCCGCGGCGGCCGAAGATCACGCCGCCACGGGGTCCACGCAGCGTCTTGTGGGTCGTCGACGTGACGATGTCCGCCAGCGGGAAGGGGCTCGGATGGACGCCCGCCGCGACAAGGCCGGCGATGTGCGCCATGTCGATGAACAGGATCGCCCCGACGTCCTCGGCGATCGCCGCCATCCGCTCGAAGTCCCAGGTGCGCGGGTAGGCCGAGGCGCCACCGACGATCACCTTCGGCCGGACCTCCTTCGCCTGGGCGGCCATCGCGTCGTAATCGATTCGCTCGGTGTCCTCGCGCACGCCATAGGCGTGGACTTCGTAGAGCCGGCCCGAGAAGTTGAGCGCCATTCCGTGGGTCAGATGACCGCCATGGGCGAGGTTCATGCCCATGATCCGGTCGCCAGGCTCGAGGACGCTGAAGTAGGCGACCATGTTCGCCTGGGCACCCGAATGAGGCTGGACGTTGACGTGCTCCGAGCCCGGGAAGAGCGCCAGGGCGCGCTCCTGCGCGAGGCGCTCGGCGACGTCGACGAACTCGCAGCCACCGTAATAGCGCTTGCCGGGGAGACCTTCCGCGTACTTGTTGGTGAGCCACGATCCCTGGGCTTCCATGACCGCCGCGGAGACATAGTTCTCGCTCGCGATGAGCTCGATCTTGTCGTGCTGGCGACGGCGTTCGCCGAGCATCGCCTCCCAGAGCACGGGGTCGACCTCGGCGATCGACTCGAGCGCCAGCCCCTCCGGATGCGTGATCGTCATGGTCGCCGACTCCTTCCTGCGCTCGGGCGCTCCGGGCCGCCCCCCGCGCCGCCGGCGCGCTCAGTCGGTATCTTCCCACGAACGGGACCGCCGCCGAGATGCCCGGCCCATACGGGGCCAAGGTCCTGGCCAGGGACGTTGCGTCGTTCCTTGACGGTCATGGATCGGTGCTCGGCTACCCGGAGGCCGTCATCGAGCGTGTCAACCTCGTCGACGAATTCGTCGTGGCGAGCGGCGGTCAGCTGGTCGGGCGATGGCCGGTCGATGCGCGCAGTCGGAACAGCTGACCGGCCCGGCTGGGACGGCGCTAGGTCGGCCCGAGATCGTGCGGGACATTCGCGGCATCGAGCGCCGCGACAAGCACGGCTCGTGAGATGGCCCCCTCGCGGAGGATGACCGGCCGCGCGCCGGTGCAATCGACGACGGTCGAGGCCGGCCCGCCATGCGCCGTCCCACCGTCGAGGATGAGGTCGATCGCGTCACCGAGCTGGTCCTGGATCTCCGTCGCGTCGCGTGCCTCCGGGAGACCCGACACGTTCGCCGAGGTCACGGGCAGCGGCCCAAGGGCGGCGGCGACCGCCCGGGGCGCATCGTGGTCGGGGACCCGGAGCCCGATCGTGGCGGCGCCGCCGGTCAGGACCGCCGGCAGCGGAACGTCCGGTCGCTGCGGGACGACGAGGGTGAGGCCTCCCGGCCAGAACGCAACAGCCAGCGCCGATGCCGCCAGCCCCATCTCGCCGATCGAGGCGGCCTGCGACGCGCCGTCGAGGAGCAGCATGATCCCGCGATCGGGCGGCCGGCGCTTTACCTGGAACAGGCGCTCAATCCCGGTTGGCGCGTCGAGCGCCACGGCGATCCCGTAGACGGTGTCGGTCGGGAGGGCAACGACGCCACCAGCGCGGAGCACCTCGACAGCGACCGCCCGGCCCTCGACATCGTCGCGGACGACCCGCGCGGTCACGCGGGGACCGAGGCCGGGGCCACCAGCTCGGCTTCGCGCAAGTCGCGCAGGGCACTGGCCTCATCGGCAAGCCGCGCCGAGGCAGATCGCGCGGCCCCCGGGTCGGCGAGCACGAGCGCCTCGATCATCCGCGCCGCCCCCTCGTCGGCGACCGGCGGTGCCACGTACCGGGCGGCCGCGAGGACCTCCGTCGGAGCGCTCGGCATCGCGGTCCCGTGGCCGACCTCGGCGAGCATCTCGATGTCGTTCCACTGATCGCCGATCGCGAGAACCGCCCCGAGCGGGATCCCGAGCCGCCGCGCCAGCCAGCGGATCGCGCGCCCCTTCGAGACGCCCGGCGCCGTGAACTCGAGGAAGCGCGGGTGGCTGATCGTGACCGCGGCCCGGCCATCGAACGCCTCGCGCGCCAGCGGTGCCAGTTCCGTCGGGAGCGGCGGTTCGGCCGCGGCCAGGATCTTGGTGATCGGGTGATGGATCGAGTTGATGAGGTCGGCCCGGCGTTCCGGCTCGGAGCCCATGAACAGGCTGTAGTCGTCGGCACGCGGATCGCCGGCCCGGACGATGAAGCGCTCGAGGTGGTTGAGGTGCGGATCGAGGCCGCGAGCCCAGGTCCAGGCCATGATCTCGCGGGCGACCTCGGCGGACATCGGGGTATGGACGAGGAGACGTCCGAGCCGGTTCGAACCCGGCTTCGGCATCGCGCGGATCAGCGCGCCCTGGTAGCCAACGATCGGTGAATCGAGCTCCAGCTCCCGTGCGAAGCGCATCGCGCTCGAGACCATCCGGCCCGTCACGAGACTGACGACGACGCCGGACGCCCGTGCTGCGGCGATCACCCGCTGCGTGTCGGAGCCGATGTTGAGGTCCTCGCCGACGAGCGTCCCGTCGATGTCGAGCGCGACGAGGCGGATGGGCAGGATCGGTGCGGGGGTCAGGATCTCGGGCACCCCACGATGATGCCCGACCCTGGGCCATGTCGCAGGCGGTCAGCCCGGCGAGATCCGCGCGACCCTCGGGAGCCCGGACAGATCGAGCTCGACAGAGCAGTGCCAGCCGGCCAGTCGGGCCGTCACGAGCTCGACGATTGCGGTCCCCTGGTCCGCGGCGATCTCGAGCAGCGCCACGCCGCCGTCCGCGAGCGCCTCCGGCAGGCGATCGAGCAAACGCGCGATGACCTCGAGACCGTCGATCCCGCCATCGAGTGCGAGCGCCGGCTCGAATGCGGTCGCGCGCGGCAGGGTCGCCATCGCGTCGTGCCTGACGTACGGCAGGTTGGCGAGGACGAGGTCGAACCGATCGCCCGACCCAGGCCCAGCCCCGGGCTCACCTGCGGCCTCCCGGGCCGGCAACAGGTCCGCCTCGGCGAATGCGATCCGATCGGCGACACCATGCCCGACGGTGTTCTCCTCGGCGAGGCCGAGCGCGTCCGGGGAGATGTCCACGGCCAGGATCTCGACGGCATCAAGCGCTCGCAGCCCGCGCAGCGTGACCGCCAGCGCGACCGCGATCGCGCCGCTCCCGGTCCCGACATCCACGATCCGCAACGGTCGAGCCGAGTCCGCCCGTGTCACCGCTCCCAGCCGCCGCAGCACCTCGTTCCGTGCCAGTTCCACGAGCCGTTCGGTTTCCGGCCGCGGGATCAACGCCCGCCGGTCCGTCTCGAAGGCGAGGCCGTAGAACTCTTTCATCCCCCGCAGGTACGCGACGGGCTCGCCGGCGGCGCGCCGCTCAAGATCCGACCGGTAGCGACGGGCCGCATCCGTCCCGACCGGCGCCTCGGGATGGGCGATGACGGCCGTCCGCCCCACCCCGATCGCCTGGGCGAGCAGGAGCTCGGCGTCGAGCCGGGGGCTCTCGGAGCCGGACGCGAGCAGACGCTCGGCGCCTTCGCGCAGGAGCGCGCCGGTCGTCTCGACGGTGAAGCCATCGGTCGACCGGGGCTCGTCAGGCGGCGCCGTCGATATCCCCGAGACGATCCGCCTGGTCGGCCATGACCAGGGCGTCGATCAGGTCGTCCAGATCGCCATCCATCACGCCGGGCAGGTTGTGGACGGTCTTGCCGATGCGGTGGTCGGTGACGCGGTCCTGCGGGAAATTGTAGGTCCGGATCTTGTCGGACCGGTCGCCCGAGCCGACCATCGAACGGCGCGCGACCGAGTCGGCCTCACGCTGCTTCTGCTGCTGGAGGTCGTACAGGCGCGAGCGCAGGACGGCCATCGCCTTGGCCTTGTTCTTGTGCTGGCTCTTCTCGTCCTGGATCTCGACCACGAGACCGGACGGCAGGTGGGTGATCCGAACGGCCGAGTCAGTCGTGTTGACCGATTGCCCGCCCGGCCCCGAGGCGCGCTTGACGTCGATCCGGAGGTCGCGCTCCTCGTCGATCTCGATCTCGACCTCGTCGACCTCGGGCAGGACGATGACCGTGGCGGTGGAGGTGTGGATCCGCCCGGACGATTCGGTCTCCGGGATGCGCTGAACGCGGTGCACGCCGCCCTCGAACTTGAGCCTGCTGTAGGCCCCGTCGCCGTGGACCTGGACGATCGCCTCCTTGATCCCGCCGATGCCGGTCTCGTTCAGGCTGAGCAACTCGGGTTTGAACCCGTGGCGCTCGGCGTAGCGGGCGTACATCCGGTACAGCTCGGACGCGAACAGGGCCGCTTCCCCACCGCCG
>JBDTNS010000098.1:0-7371 GCA_039933675.1 Chloroflexota bacterium | reverse complement strand
TCGCGAAGTACCCACTGCTCGACGCGGCCGAACTCGCCGCGATGGGCTACCGACTGATGGCGCTCCCGCTGACGCTTCTGCGCGCGTCGCTGTATGCGATGGGCGCCGTGCTCGACGAGATCGCCGCGTCAGGCTCCCAGGCGGCGGTCCTCGACCACCTCGGCGACGCCGACACGCTCCACCGACTCACGCGAATGCCCGAAGCGCTCGACCTCGAGCGCCACCTCCTGCCTCACGATCAGGACGGCTCGACGAGCTCGATGCGGATGCGCTTGTTGATGCGGCCCTTGGACTCGTAGCCGGTGACGTGGATCTGGCCGACCTCGCTCGTGTTGGCGACGTGGGTCCCTCCGTCGGCCTGGAGATCGAGCCCGACGATCTCGATCGTGCGAATCTCCTCGATCCCCTCGGGGAGCAGGTTCACCTTTGTCCGGATCAGGTCGGGGATGGCGAATGCCTCGGCGCGCGGCAGGACGTTGACCCGGATCTCGCGGTTGGCGGCCAGCTCGGCGTTGACTGTCGCTTCGATGGCGTCGACGAGATCGCCCGACATCCGCTCGAACTCGAAGTCCATCCGGCCCGCGCCGGGCTCCATGTTGCCGCCGGTGACGAGGGCGCCGTAGTCGCGCCACACGACGCCGCACAGTGCGTGGAGCGCCGTGTGCGTCCGCATCAGGGCGAGGCGGCGGGCCCAGTCGAGGTCGACCCGGACGAGATCGCCGATTGCCGGCGGATCACCACCATCGAGCTCGAGCTCGTGGGCGATCTCGCCGGCGCTCTTGCGGGCAGCGCGGACGGTCCACGATCGGCCATCGCCGGCACGGATGATGAGACCACGGTCGGACGGCTGGCCACCGCCCCCGGGATAGAAGACGGTGCGATCGAGGACGATCGTGGCCGCTTCGCCGCCTTCGACCGCGACGACGCGCGCCTCCACGATCCGGGCGTAGGCGTCCACGTAGCAGAGCTGCTCGCCAACTGGCGTCACGCCGGGTTCCGGCCCGGCCCGGTCATTTCGCGTCGAGCGTCCCGGTCATGTTCGAATGGACCGAACAGACGAAGGTGTACTGCCCCGCCGCGAGGGCGGGGACGTCATAGGTCTGCGTCGCAGCGCCGGGGAAGATCGCGCCCTTGAAGACTTCGGTTCCGCCCTGGTGGATCGCGACGTTGTGCGGCGTGCCGGCGTCCTTGTTCTCGAACTGGATCTGGAACGGCGTGCCAGCGGGCGCCGTCACGGCGATCGGGTCGAACGCGACGTTGAGCGCCGTGATCGTGACCAGGTTCGGGTTGGACGATGCCGCTGCACTGGCTCCCGCGGACGCCGCGCTGCTCGGTGGCGGCGTGAGGGATGCAGGGGCATAGGTCCACCCGGCCGAGGCACTGGCGCAGCCCGCCACGACGAGCAGGGAGAGGACGGCGACCGACAGGAGGCGCGACAGACGCATGGGCAATGGGACCCTTTCGATGACTCGCGGGAGGCCGCGAGAGATGTAGCCGCCTGAATCTACCGCGTGGACGCGTCCCCTGTCCCGGGTTCCGAGAGTCGCGACCGGGCGTTGCGACCCTCCCCCTGGTACCGGTGGGTACCGGGTCCCAGTACCATCGGGCCGGTTGTCGGGCTCTCGAGGCTCCCATAGGCTCGCAGTCCACTCCCCGAGTCGGGGGAGCGCTCCCTAGTCGGGGAGCCACGCACGCATACCGGGAGTCCCAACCGATGTTCAAGGAACTCGCCCACCGTTCCTGGCGAATCGTGCTGACCGTAGGCCCGCTGGCCGCGATCGCACTCAGCCTGGCCGCCGGCCTGAAGTGGCGCTGACCTGACCCACACACTCGCCATCCTGCCGGTGCCCATCCGGCAGCATGAATAGCGATCCGATCGAGACCCGGAGACCTCCCTCCGGGTCTCGCGGCGTTCAGGCCCAAGAACGGCCCGAGCGCGACGGCCGGATCGGCTCGACGCTCAGCGGCGCTCGGTGAGACCGAGACGGATCGCGACCGCGGCGGCCTCGACGCGTCCGGAGACCTCGAGCTTGGAGAGGATATTCCCGACGTGGACGCCGACCGTCTTCTGGCTGATGAAGAGCCGCTCCCCGATCTCGCGGTTCGTCCGCCCCTGTGCGACCAGGCCGAGAACCTCGCGCTCGCGCCCGCTCAACCCGAACGTGTCGGGTCGGCGCGTCGGGCCGGTGACGTCGCCGGCGATCGCGCGGACGAGGTCCGACCGGCCGTCGCCCTGACCCGCTGACGCGGCAGCGAGCGTCGCGGTCGTGGCGCCCCGAACCGTGAAGACACCATTTCCATCGCCGCCGAACCCGTCGAGCATCGCCGCGATGTCGGGCGGGAAAGCGATCCGGGCCCGGCCGGCGAGCTCGCGGAGCTCGCGGAGCAGCGGCTTCGCCCCCAGCCCGTCGGCGAGCTCGACCGATTCGAGCAGCGGAGCGTGTGCGTCGGCACGGCCCGTTCGCCCGACGCCGGCCCCGAGGACCGCCTCGGCCTGGCGCCACCGGGCGAGTGCCACGTCATACGGGGCGTCGAGCTCGGCCCAGGCCCGCGCGACCCGATCCCACGTCGCGGCGTCGTCGTCACCCTCGAGCCGGCGCTGGTATGCCCGTGCGGTCGCGAGCGAGGCTTCGGCGACCCGCCGCGATCCGGCTGTCGCAGGGGCGCCGGCGGCCAGCACGAGACCGGCCGCCGCGGCCACCACCTCGGCGGTCCGCTGCCGGGCGGCCGCCAGCGGCGCGAGCAGGCGGTGCTGTCGGGCCTCGACCGCACTGGCGGCATCGACCTGGGCGACCATCGACGCGATCCGCGCGACGAGCAGCCATTCCTCGGTCGCCCGGACGTTCGCCCAGCCGCGATCGACCGACCGGCTCGCGTCGGCGATGTCGCCGCGCCACAGCGCGAACGATGCGGCGGCGAGGTAGTACGGCCCGGCGAGCTGCGGCTCACGGACGGCGTCGAACTCGAGGATCGTTTGCCCGAGGAGCCGCGACGCCGCCTCGCCGGCGTCGGTCTCGATCTCGACGATCGCGAGCTGGAGGACGCAGGCCAGATACACGACCCCAACCGGGAGCCAGCGCATCGCCCGTTCGCTGACGGCGCGCGCCTCGGGCCATCGGCCGAGCAGGAAGAGCGTGTCCGCGACGTTGCCCGCCAGGAAGTTGCCGTAGACCGCCTCAAGGCCGGCGCGCCGTGCGTCCTCGATCCCCTCGTATGCGACCTCGACCGCCTCCGAGCGGCGACTGACGAGATCGAGCACAGTCGTCAGGTTGGCGCGGACGCGGAAGAGGGCGTCCGGATCGTCCAAGTCACGTGCCTCGCGTTCCGCCTGGCGCAGGAGCTCGATCGAGGCCGACGGGTCCCTCCCCCACGCGAGCGCCACGGCCAGCGTCGTGGACGCATGGACCTCCTGGGCGCGGGCGACCGGGTCGCATGCGCGCGCGACCTTGATCGCGTCTCGGGCCAGCCGCTGGGCCTCGGAGAAGATCCCGTCGAGCATCTTGAGCTGCGCCAGCGTCGCCAGGACGGTCGCCCGTTCGGGGCTCGGTTCACGAGGAACGAGCTCGACCGCGCGACGGGCGGCGTGCATCGCCCCGGCCGGATCGCCGGCCGCCCGCCGGATCGTGGCGAGCCGCTCGTGAAGGAGCCCGAGTCGGACGCGATCGCGACGCGCATCGAGGCCCCCGATCGCCGCTTCGAGGTAGGCCGTTGCGCGCGACGTCCGCCCGACGGCGAAGGCCGCCTCGGACGCCCGAACGAGGAGCTCGACCTGGTCCCATGCCTCCGCGGCGCGTCGTTTCGCGGCGGTCGTCGGGCCGGGGCCTTCGGGAAGTGACAGCGCCAGCTCCAGCGCGGTCAGCTCGTCCGCGGCTGCGTGACGAGCGCCCGCGAAGGCCGCCGCATCGATCGCTGCAGCCCGGGCCGCAGGTGGATCGTGGGCGACGAGCCAATGCCACGCGACGGACGACGGCGGCCCACCAAGGCTCACGGCAAGCGCGGCGTGGTAGCGCGTCCGGGCGATCGGCAGGAGATCGCGTGCGACGGCCTTGCCGATCGAGCTGTGCCGGAACTCGATCGCGTCGCCGATCTCGCGGATGAACCCGTTGGCGAGTGCCTCGCTGCGACCGGCCCACAGGTCGGCATCGAGGACGCCGTCGCCGCCGCGCGGTCCGGTCACCGAACGGGGCGCAGAGCGGCTCGTGTCGATCTCGAACGCGTCCGCGACGGCGGCCAGCTGGTTGGCGTTGAGCGGGCGCTCGGCGAGTGAGAGGAGGCGCAGGACCCGGCGGCACTCGTTCGAGCGGATGGCGAGCCGTGCAATGACGAGCTCGTCGAATGATCCGGTCAGTGAGGCACTCGGGAGCTCGCGTCGTGCCGCCAGGAGCTCCTCGGCGACGAGCGGCAGGCCACCGGAGCGCTCCGCCACGAGGAGGAGGAGGCTCGCCGACGCTCGCTCACCCGCGATCCCCTCGATGACAGCGGCAAGCTCATCACGATCGAGCGGGGCGAGGCCCACGCGCTCGGGCGGGCGTGGGCCGTCGAGCATCGCCGTGAGGTCGTCCGTCCACGGATCGTCGCGCGCGACGACATCGGGCTGGTGCGAGCCGATGATCGCGAGCCGCTGCTCCTGCGCGACCCGGGCAAGGAACGTGACGAGCGCCCGGCTCGCAGCATCGGCAAGATGCAGGTCCTCGAGGATCAGGACGACCGGATGCTGCTCGCCGAGCCGGCCGAGCAGGCCGAGGATCCCCTCGAGCGTCCGGGCCTGGCGGCGCTCCGGGGCCGTGGCGCTGGTCCGTTCCGTGGCGACGCCGATCTGGGCGAGTCGCGGCGCGAGGTCCGGGAGGAGGCGAACGACCTCGGGTGTGGCGGGACCCAGGATCTCGGCAAGGACGACCGGCGGAAGCTCACGCAGCGCCGGCCCGATGGCCCGCACGATCGGTCCGTACGGTTCGTCGGCGCGGGCCGGCCAGGCCGCTGCCCGCAGGACGGTCATTGGCTCGCGCAGCTCGTGCATCCGGTCGACGGCCTCGTCGAGGAACCGAGTGATCCCGACGCCGGCCGTCCCGCCGAGGAGCAGGGTCCTGGTCCGACCGTTCGCAGCGTCGTCGAGGCCCACGGCGAGGCGGGCAAATGCCTCTTCGCGTCCCACGAAGCGTGTGCTCGTGTACCTGGGCGGCATATCCGCATTCTACGGTCCGAACGGCGGCCGTTGATTCGATCGCCGGTGCGGCGCGGCGTATTGCGCCCGGAGGGTCGCCCGGCGCTCGAGCCTGGATCCGAACGACGCTTCGAATCCGATGAACCTCGGCTGCATCAGGCAGGTTGGATTGGAGGTTCAATGGGGCTGGGTCTCGCGCCAGTCGCCCGGTCCCGACCCCGCGAAGGTCAGGCGCCGTCCGGTCCCTGCCCTGGCAGCGATGCAGCCGAGGGTCATCGCAAAACGAGGGTCGCACCGGAAAGGCCGACACGCGCCCGGGCGGCGCCGCGCCCGGACCTCGGGGTCGGCTAGGCTGGGCCGCATGACCGACGGCCGCCGCGCGCCCCATCCTGGCAACACGCTCAACGAGCTTCCCGGCGAGGAGTGGCTCTACTTCACCAAGTCACTGCTGACGACCGCCTACCCATCCGAGCTCGGGCATGCCGCGCGACGCGTCCACGGCGCGAACAAGCCGCCGCGCCTGATGGCCCGCCTGATCGAATTCTTCAGCAAGACGGGCGGGCTGGTGCTCGATCCATTCGCCGGTGTCGGCGGGACGCTGCTCGGCGCGGCCATCGCCCGTGGACCCCGGCGCGCGATCGGGATCGAGCTCGATGCCCGCTGGGCAACGGTCTTTGGCGAGGTCGTCCACGATCTGTCGGCGGAACGCGACGGGGCCGGGCCGCTGCTGGTCGATCTTGGGGCGGCGGATCCCGGCGGCCCGCGTCCGTTCGATCCATCCGGTCTGGAGCTCGTCGTCGGGGATGCGCTGGCAGTCCTCCCAACGATCGAGACCGGATCGGTCGATCTCGTGGCGACGGATCCGCCGTACAACCTCCAGCTGCCGATGACGATGGCCGGCGGCGTCCTCGCCGAGACGCACGCGAACCGTCGCACCGACTACGCGATGGTCAGCGAGTCACCGCAGGACCTCGCCAACGCGGCGGACTATCCCGCCTTCCTCGATCAGATGGGCGTCGTCTTCGGGGAGCTGCGGCGCGTCCTCCGGGAGGGTGGATATGCCGTCGTCATCGTGCGCGATGCGTACCAGGACGGCCGCTACCTGTTCACCGGATCGGACCTTGCCGCGCGGGCCGCGGCGGCCGGGTTCGTCCCGAAGGGCGACCTCATCTGGTACCAGGCCGGGACCCGGTTGCGCCCGTACGGATATCCGCGTGCGTTCGTCCCGAACATCGTCCATCAGCACATCCTCGTGCTGCGCAACGAGCCGGCGCGTCAGTCCTCGCGGCGGCGCGACTCGAGGTAGGACTCGAAGGCGTCGCCGCCCGTAACGTCCTCGCCCATCGTCCAGCTCTCGGCCGCGATCGGCATCGTGGCCATCGGAACGTCGGCCGCGGGGGCGGCGTCGTCAATGGCGTCACCGAGCGTCATCTTGTGGAGCCAGCCCTGCTGCCCGTCGGGGGCGAGGACGAGCCAGTACGCCCCGTATTTCTCGAGCAGCTGCACCTCGTCGCCACGATCGAGGTAACCGAGCTCGGCACCGCGCAACTCGTCGGGCGAATCGAGCAGACGGACGACGCGGTAGCGAATGACCCGTCGCTCGCGACCGTCGAGGGGTCCGACAAGCCCGTGATCGAAGGTCAGGCGCGGCGCCGGCAGGTTGTGGATGGGATCCGTCTTGCGCGCCTGGATGAGCGACGGGCGGCGCCAGCGCGGCATCTGCAACTCCATGTCGCCCACGATCTCGTCAGGGCCGGCGCCGACGGGAGCTTCGAGCACCGGGGCCAGCCCGACCGAGAGGTCTCGCTGCGAGACGTTCACGCCCCTCGCCGCCGCCAGCGCGAGGGCACGGTCTCCTTCGTCATCGTCATCATCGCGTCGCCGGCGCCCGAAGAGCCCAAACGCCATTGCCGTGGCCACTGCCCCGGTCGTCGTGACCAGCGTCGGGACCAGGCTGAAACCGGGGAGCGTCGGCGCGTCGATCCCGGCGAACGTCAGAATCGCGGCGACCGGTCCTCCGGCACCGACGCGATCGCCGCTGCGGGGACCACCCGGTCCGGTCGTGCCGGGCGTGATGGGCGTACCGGACGGGGTCGTGCTCCCAGGACCGCCAGGGTTTCCACCGACCACGACCGCGATCGACCCGTCGCTCGGCTGGGCCGATGGCTCGGCGGTCGGCGCCGGGCTGGATGCCGGTTGCCCGGTTGGTG
>JBDTNS010000097.1:0-7383 GCA_039933675.1 Chloroflexota bacterium | reverse complement strand
ACCGCCTTCTATCAGCCGAGCACCCGGACCCGGCTCTCGACCGAAGCGGCGATGCACCGCCTGGGCGGGCATGTCCTCGGTTTCTCCGACTCGAAGATGACGCGCGCCGGCGACTTCTACCAGGAGTCGATCAAGGACACGTTCCACATGCTGGAGTACTACGCCGATGTCATCGCCATCCGGCACTTCCTCCAGGGGGCGCCGGCCGAGGCGGCGAAGTGGTCGTCGGTGCCGATCATCAACTGCGGTGACGGCTGGGGCGAGCACCCGACGCAGGTCCTGACCGACCTCTACACGATCCTGCACGAGAAGGGGAGCCTCGACGGGCTGACCTTCGTCCTCGTCGGCGACATGCGGATGCGAACGATGCACTCGATCCTGTACGCCATGTCGCAGTTCGACTCCGAGGCGATCGTGGTCGGGCCGCCGGACATGTCGCTGCTGCCCGAGTTCAAGGCCGAGCTCGACGAGCTGAACGTCGCCTACCGCGAGGCCGGCGATGTCCGCGACGTCATCGGCGAGGCCGACATCATCTACATGGAGCCGGTCGTCCAGGCCGACTACACCGCGTCGCGCGTCGAGCGCAGCGGCGAGACCGGCCTGACGCCCCCGGAGTACGTCGTCAGCCGACAGCTCATGCGCGAGAAAGCCAAGCGATCCTCGATCATCCTCCATTCTCTTCCCCGCATGGACGAGCTACCCGAGGACGTCGACGCCACGCGCCACCAGCGCTACTGGGTCGAGGCCTTCAACGGCGTCTGCCTTCGAATGTCCCTGCTGTCGCTCATCCTCGGCAAGGCCGAGTAGGGCTCGACGATGCAGACGGATCTTCGAGGCCGCGACCTCATCAACCTCCAGGAGTGGACCAAGGAGGAGATCGACACCATCCTCGATGTCGCCCTCCTGCTGAAGCGGGAGCGCGCGCTCGGCATCCCGCACCCGCTCCTCCGGGACAAGGTCCTGGCCATGCTCTTCTTCTTCTCCTCAACCCGTACCAGGGCCTCCTTCGAGGCGGGGATGGCCCAGCTGGGCGGCCACGCCCAGTTCCTCGAGAGCCGTACCACCCAGATCTCCCACGGAGATACGGCCAAGGAGATCGGCGAGATCCTGGGCCGCTATAACGACGGCATCGCCATCCGCAACGTCGACTGGGGGATCGGCAACCAGTACCTGCGGGACGTGGCCGCCGCCAGCCGGGTGCCTGTCCTCAACATGCAATGCGACCTGTTCCACCCCCACCAGTCGCTCGCCGACCTGCTGACGATCTTCGAGCGGAAAGGCGACCCGCGGGGCCGGACGATCACCATCAGCTGGGCCTACGCGGCCAGCTACCAGAAGCCGATCAGCGTCCCGGTGGACCTGTCGCAGCTGACGACCCGATACGGGATGAACGTGCGCCTGGTCCACCCGCCGGAGTTCAAGCTTCCGGCCGACATCGTCGACCAGGCGGCCGAGAACGCCCGTCGCTCAGGCGGCTCGTTCGAACTCATGGACGACTTCGACGCGGGCATGCGCGGAGCCGACGTGGTCTACGCCAAGAGTTGGGGTGCCATGCTCACCGCGAAGGACGAGGAGGATGGGGCCCGGATCGCGAGCCAGTACAAGGACTGGATCACCGACGAGCGGCGGATCGGCCTGGCTGCCGAGGACGCCATCTACATGCACCCGCTGCCGGCCGATCGCAACGTCGAGGTCGCCGACGCCGTCATCGATGGTCCACACTCGGTCGTCTATGACGAGGCCGAGAACCGGCTGCACGTCCAGAAGGCGGTGATGGCACTCACCATGCGATGAACAGGGCGTGACCGCCCACTGGCCGAGCATGGCGGCTCGCCGAGATCAACTGAATCGAAGGACGGTATGAGCAAGATCGCGGTGGTTGCCGTCGGCGGCAACTCTCTCATCAAGGACCCGAAGCATCAGAACATCGCCGATCAATACGCGGCCACGGTCGAATCGAGCAGGCACGTGGCGAGCATGATCGAACAGGGCTGGGATGTGCTGCTGACGCATGGGAACGGCCCGCAGGTCGGGTTCATCCTGCGCCGCTCGGAATTGTCGCGGGGAGAGCTGCACCCGGTCCCGCTCGATTACTGCGGGGCGGACACGCAGGGCGCGATCGGCTACATGTTCCAGCGCGCGCTCCATAACGAGTTCAGAGAGCGGGGCATGGAAAAGCAGGCGGCCACCGTCATCACCCAGACCCTGGTGGACAAGGACGACCCCGCGTTCACGAATCCGACCAAGCCGATTGGCTCATTCATGGATCACGACCTTGCCCTGGAGCACGAGAAGGACGATGGCTGGAGCGTCGTCGAGGACGCGGGGCGCGGATGGCGGCGCGTCGTCGCCTCGCCCCTTCCGGTCAAGATCGTCGAGTTCGACGCGATCAAGGCGCTCATCAAAAGCGGCTTCACGGTGATCGCATCCGGTGGCGGCGGGATCCCGGTCATCGAGCAGGATGGCCAGCTGGTGGGCGTCGAAGCGGTCATCGACAAGGACTACGCCGCGGCGACCCTCGCCCGGGACCTGAAAGCCGATCTCTTCCTGATCACGACGCAGGTCGACAAGGTCGCGTTGAATTTCGGCAAGCCGGACCAGGTCTTATTGGACACGCTGACCCTCGCGGAGGCCAAGCAGTATCTGGCCGAGGGTCACTTCCTCAAGGGCTCGATGGGGCCCAAGGTCCAGGCGATCATCGGGTTCCTCGAAGCGGGCGGCAAGGAAGCCCTGATCACGAGCCCGGAGAACATCGAACGCGGGCTCAGCGGCGAGACGGGCACGAGATTCACTCAGTGAGCAACGCCGCTGTGAGCGGAAGGACACGATGAGGCCATGACAGGTATCGCACAGAAGCCGAGCACTGAACCCGTGCACATCGAGTTCACGCTGAACGGGGCGGCCGTCGCCCTCGATCTTCGGCCCGACACGACGATCCTCGAATTGCTGCGGGAGGAGTGCGGCGTCACGTCCGTGAAAGACGGCTGCGCTCCCGAGGGATCCTGCGGTGCGTGTACCGTTCTGGTGGACGGCAAGCCCGCCGTGGCGTGCGCGCAGCTCGCCACCAGGGCAGCCGGGCGCAGCATCGTCACCCAGGAGGGCCTGCCCGCGACCGTCCGCGAGCAGTGGGCACAGTCCTTCGTCGCGTCTGGCGCCTCGCAGTGCGGGTTCTGCTCGCCGGGCATCGTGATGAAGGCCGAGGGCCTGCTTGGCCGCAACCCCGACCCATCACGCGACGAGGTCGCACACGCCCTCACGGGCAACCTCTGTCGGTGCACCGGGTACGTCAAGATCGTCGACGCCGTTCGCATCGCGGCGGCAGCCAGGCGGGGCGAGCCGATCCCCCCGATTGACATGAGCGGACGGGTCGGATCGCGCACCGCCCGACACCGGGGTCTGGAGCTCGCGCTCGGCGACAAGCCGTACGTCAACGACATGAACGCAACCGGCATGCTCCACGGCGCCATCCGGTTCTCCGACCATCCGCGGGCAACGGTGCTCAGCATCGACTTGTCCAGGGCACTCGCCTATCCCGGTGTCGAGTCGGTGCTCACCGCACGCGACGTGCGCGGACGGCGCGCCCAGGGGGGGATCACCCCGGACTGGCGGCAGTTCGTGATGGAAGGCGAGACCACCGCGTACGTCGGGGACGTCCTGGCGGTCGTGGCCGCCACCACGCGCCATGCCGCGCGCGAGGCCGCGAAGCTGGTCGATGTCGAGTACGAGGTCTTGACGCCGGTGACGGACCCGTTCAAGGCGTTGGAGGCGACTGCCCCGGCGCTGCATCCGGGCGGGAACGTGCTCTCGGTGACGAACGTGAAGCGCGGCGACGCTGATGCCGCGCTCGCCTCTGCGACCCACGTCCTGACCGAGACCTTCCGCACCCAACACATCGAGCACGCATTCCTCGAGCCGGAGTCTTCGCTTGCGGTTCCCCAGGAGGACGGCACCCTGCAGGTGTTCTCGCAGGGACAGGGGATCTGGGACGACCGCAGGCAGATCGCCTCGTTCCTCGGCGAGCCCGAGGACCAGATCAAGGTGACGATGGTCTCCTGCGGCGGAGCGTTCGGCGCAAAGGAAGACCTGAATGTCCAGTGCCATGTGGCGCTCCTCGCACGCGTCACGGGGAAACCGGCGCGGATCACCCTGAGCCGGGCAGAGAGCCTGCGCTTCCACGTGAAGCGACACCCGATCACGATGGAATACACGGTGGGGTGCGACCAGGACGGCCACCTCGTCGCGGTGCGAGCGCGCATGGTCGGTGACACCGGCGCCTACGCGAGCGTCGGCGCCAAGGTGCTCGAACGCGCCGCGGGCCATGCCTGCGGCACATACAAGGTGCCGAACGTTGACGTCGAGGCCCGTGCCGTATTCACTAACAACGTGCCGTGCGGGGCGATGCGCGGGTTCGGAGCGAACCAGGCGAACTTCGCGATCGAAGGGATGCTCGACCGCCTGGCGGAGCTCGTGGGGATCGACGGCTGGGAGATCCGCTGGCGCAACGCGCTCGACACGGGCGACCGGACCGGCACCGGGCAGCTGCTTGGGCCCGGCGTCGGCCTGAAGAAGACGCTCCTTGCCGTCCGGGATCAGTACCGGAACGCTCGATACTCGGGCATCGCCTGCGGCCTCAAGAACTGCGGCATCGGAAACGGCATGACGGAGTACGGGCGCGCGGTGCTGCGGCCGGAGGCCGACGGGAGCGTGACGCTGTTCCACTCCTGGACCGAGATGGGGCAGGGGTGCGACACCGCCCTGGCCCAGATCGCCTGCGAGGAACTCGGGCTCTCGGCCGACCGCGTGCACGTCTCCGTCAACACCGGACACGAACTCGACACCGGCCAGACCACGGCTTCGCGCTCAACGATGCTCGGTGGACGCGCGATCATCGACGCCGCGGGACGGCTTCGGAGCGAGCTGCAGGGCCGCCCGATCGAGTCGCTTGCCGGGCGCGAGTTCTACGGCGAGTTCAAGGTCGACTGGACGACCTCACCGGACGACCCCGATGTCACCGAACCGGTCACCCACTTCGACTACGCGTGGGCCAGCCAGGTCGTGATCCTTGATGACGAGGGTCGCCTGGCCAAGGTCATCGCCGCCCACGACGTGGGCAAGGCGATCAATCCGACCCTGCTCGAGGGGCAGATCGAAGGCGGCCTGCACATGGGCCTGGGCCACGCCCTCACCGAGGAGTACGTCGTCCAGGATGGGCAGCCCACGACCGTGACCCTGAAGTCGCTCGGGATCATCCCGCCGTCCGGGATGCCGCCGGTCGAGTGCATCCTCATCGAGGAGCCCTCGCCCGAAGGCCCGTACGGAGCCAAGGGCGTCGGTGAGGTGTGCCTCGTGCCCACAGCGTCGGCGGTCGCTGGCGCCGTGTTCGCATTCGACGGCGTGCGCCGGACGCGTCTGCCGATGCGTGACTCGGCGGCCGCGCGCGCAGCCAATCCGCGACTGGCCCGCAAGCCGGCATGAGGTGGGCGGGGCCGCGCTGAGCAGGCTTCTCATCGCCGGCTGCGATGCCGTCGTCACGATGGACGATGCCGGGACAGAGTGGGCAGGGGGGTCGATCCTGGTCGAGGGGGGCGTGATCGGCTGGGTCGGCGCGGGCGTCCCACCTGCAGAGGTGCTGGACGGCGCCGAGGTCCTCGACGGCCGCGGGTGCGTGGCGATCCCCGGCCTCGTGAACGCCCATCACCACCTGTACCAGACCCTGACGAGGGCGCGCGCCCAGGAGCGGGGCCTGTTCGGCTGGCTCAGGGAGCTTTATCCAGTATGGGCCGGGCTCGATACCGAATGGGTACGTGTGGCCGCCGCCGCCGGGCTCGCCGAGCTGGCCCTCTCAGGCTGCTCGACCTCGACCGACCACCACTACATCTTCCCGGCTTGGGCGGGCGACCTCCTCGACGCCGAGATCGGCGCCGCACGAGGAATCGGGCTGCGATTTCATCCATGTCGCGGTTCGATGGATCTCGGAGCGTCGGATGGCGGCCTGCCGCCTGACGCGTTGGTCCAGGACGCCGATTCCGCGCTCGCCGAGACCGAAAGGGCGGTTCGCACGTTTCACGACCCATCGCCGGGCGCGATGCTTCGGATCGCGATCGCGCCATGCTCGCCGTTCTCGGCCAGCGGGCGGTTGCTGCAGGAGTCGGCGCTGCTGGCGCGGCGGCTCGGGGTGCGGCTCCACACGCACATCGCCGAGACGGCCGACGAAGAGGCGTTCTGCCTGGAGCGCTTCGGGTGCCGGCCGGTCGAACTGCTCGAGCGTTTCGGGTTACTCGGCGATGACGTGTGGCTGGCCCACGGAGTGCATCTTTCCGGCGATGACATTCACAAGGTGGCCGCCACCGGCACAGCCATCGCCCACTGCCCCACCTCGAACCTGCGACTCGGCTCCGGCATCGCCCCGATCCGGGAGCTCCTCGATGCGGGCGTGCCGGTGGGGCTCGGGGTCGACGGCTCCGCCTCGAACGACAGCGGCAACCTGCTCGGAGAGGTGCGCCAGGCGCTGCTGGTGGCGCGTGGGCGTGGCGGCCCGAGTGCCATGGGGGTACGTGAGGCCCTGCGACTCGGTACCCGCGGCGGTGCGGCATGCCTCGGTCGCGACGACCTGGGCTCGATCGAGCCTGGCAAACGGGCCGATGTGGCCTTGTTCGACCTGAACGGACTGGCGAGCGCAGGCGCGGACGAGGATCCCGTGGCGGGGCTCGTCCTGGCCTGGCCGCAGCGCGTCCGCCACCTTCTCGTGGAGGGCACGTTCGTGGTACGAGATGGCGCACTCGTGACCGCAGACGAGGCAGCGCTGGCGGCGGAGGCCCACCGCATGGCCCGACGCGTCGGCGCGCGGAGCGCAGGACAGACCGCCGGAGGACTGGCTCCGCGAATGCGCCAGCCGCCAGGAGCAGGGCACGGTCGAGCGGCAACTCACCACACGAGTCGATGAGCTGGCCGGCGCGGACGCATCCGCGTAGAACAGCGCCACGCGTCAGTCGGTGCCGTGTCGCAGGGCGCGACCGGGCGTCGCCCCGGTATGGACGCCATCGGCGACCACGAGCTTTCCGGCCACGATGACCTGCTCGATGCCGACCGGGTAGGAACGCGGCTGGTCGTAGGTGGCGGTGGAGCGGACCGTCGCCGGATCGAAGACGACGAGATCCGCCACCGCACCATCGCGGATCACGCCCCGGTCGCGCAGCCCGAGCCGGGCGGCCGCGGCCCCAGTCATCTTGCGGATCGCCTCCTCGAGCGAGAGAAGGGCCTCGTCACGCACGAACTGGCCGAGGATGCGCGGGAAGCTGCCGTAGGTCCGCGGCGAGGGCTTCTCGCCGAGGAACGTGCTGTCGGTGCCGACCATCCCGACCGGATGCGCCACGAACAGCGGCA
>JBDTNS010000096.1:0-7496 GCA_039933675.1 Chloroflexota bacterium | reverse complement strand
CCCGGAACGCTGCCCGCTTGTGGAGGATCGTCGACCACGACAGCCCGGCCTGGAATGACTCGAGCGCGAGCCGCTCGAATAGCTCGACATCGTCGTGGCACGGCCGCCCCCACTCGTCATCGTGGTAGGCAACCATCTCGGGGTCGGGCACCGGACGGTCGGCGCCGGCCCAGGTACATCGCGGCCGCAGTTCGATCACCGCGCCACGATAGCGAACCTCAGGGAATCGGAACCGTCGCGAAGAGCGTGCTGCGGAGCGATGGGTCGGCGGCCGGCCGGTGGGCGTTGAACACCGCCCGGAAGATGTCGCTCGACACCTTCTTCGAGCCGGCTGAGCCGATCAGCGTGACGCTGATGAGCCGCCCCGAAACGCCCCGGTTGCGCAGGTCGAGCGCGATCAGCGTCCCGACATTCGTCCGCGAATCTGCCGCGAACCACGCCGACACCTGGGCCCTTGTGTACGTCAGCGTCGCCCACGTCGCGTACGGCGCGGCCTTGTCATAGGCGCTGTCGTCGGCGGCGCGATCGGCCGAGCCGCGCAGGTAGGTGACCGCACCTGCGACCTTTGCACCGGTCGACGAAGTGAAGACGTTCTCGTTGCTCTCGGTGGCGCCGCCGCCGGTCGAATGGAAGAGCGTGTTGGCGATCGATGTCCCGCTGCGGAGCACGACGCTGTTGGTCGAGGTGATGATCGCGTTGGTTGTCGCGCGTTCGCCGAGCACGCCGTAATAGACCTGCGAAGCGATCGTGTCCGGCACGTCGTAGTACGAGACGCTCGGGCGCAGCCGGCGGGCGGCGTAGGAACGCGACGCGATCGATTGCGCCTGGAGCGCCGCGTTCGGCCAGGTCGAGGGCATCTCAACGGGCACCACGCCGCGCAGGTACGTCTCGAGCGGCAGCTCATTGACGACGGTGACGGTTGGCGTCGTCGAGGCGGCGATGATCCGCAGGTTGCCCCGGTACTGGTCGTAGTAGCCGGGTTTCGACCAGAGCTGGAGCAGGCTGTTCGCCGCTGATCCGCGCAGGAGCAGGGTCGCCGGCTTGGGCACGTTGAGGAGGACGGTGCCGTTGGCGGCCGTGACGCGGAGGCGCCACGTTGTCTTCGGCCCGGTCGTGCTGAGGGTCGTGGTCGGCACCAGCCGGAGCACGGCGTCGGCCGGGAAGGCCGTGGCGATCCCGTCGATTGTCCAGGCCGCGAGCCGGCCGTAAACCGTGAGCGGGACCGCGGGCGTGGCCTTCCAGCCGGAGAGGACGAGCACCCGGATCCGGGTGCTCGTCGAGACCGTGCCTAGCTTCGCGCCGGGGTAGTAGTGGGCGAGAATGGCCGTCGAGGCCTGGCCCGCCAGCGCACGGCCACGCGCACCGTACTGCGACATTCCGACGCCGTGCCCGTAGCCGCGACCGAAGAAGGTGACGGTCGAACGGAGCACGACCGGGGTCGACGTCGGTGTGGGCGCGAGTGTCGCGCTGGGTTCGGGCGTCGCGCTCGGCGCGGGCGTCGGAATGGGCGCGGGCGTCGGACTGGGCGCAGGCGTCGGGCTGGGCGCGGACGACGCAGTCGGGGTTGGCGCCGTCGCCGACGGGCCCGCGGAGGCTTCGACGCCAAGAACCGACCGCGGCCCCGCACCGAAGCTGCCCAGCACCGCAATGACGAGGGCGGCCAGCAGCGCGACGAGAAGCGGGCGCGAGTCGTGCCTTGAGTGGCGAACGTCGATGGAACGGGGCTGCATGATTCCTCGAGTGCGGTCGGGACGCGCAGCATGGCCGCGCGGAGCGCCTCACGCCATGACCGGATGGGGCCATGACCGTCGTACCACGATCGCGGCGCAAGGCTAGGCTAGGTTCATGCCCATCCGTTGCTTCCTCGGTCATGGCGCGAGCGGGACATCCGCCAGCATGAAACCGTTCGTGGACGGCCTGCGTGCCCGCGGCGTCACGGCCACCGCGATCGACCTGCCGCGTCGAAAGGCCGAGGACGCAATCGCCGCGTTCCACCTCGTCGTTCCCTCCGCGGCGAATGTCGCGGTCGGTGGTCACTCGTACGGGGGGCGCGTCGCGAGCCTCGCGGCGGGCGAACCCGGGGCGGCGTATGCGGGCCTTGTGCTGTTCAGCTATCCCCTGCACCCACCGGGTGCGCCCGAACGCACCGAGGCCCGGATCGCCCACTGGCCGGCCATTCGCTGCCCGGTCCTGCTCCTCTCGGGCGAATCCGATCCGTTCGCCCGGATCGACCTGCTGCGCACGTCGGTCGCGCAGCTCGAGCACGCCGAGCTGGTCACGTATCCCCGTCTCGGACACACCCTCCAGCCCGTCCTCAACGATGCCCTGGACCGCGCGGCGACCTTCCTGCTCGGCCTCAAGGGGCGCTGACGGCGCCGCCGGCGGCGAACTGCGCGCGCCGAACCGCCGCGGCCTGGCGGACTGTGGACAACTGTGGATAACTCGCTTGCCGGACCGGGGGTTCGACCCGTATCCTGACCGTCCCGTCGGGGAGCGTGCGATCCCTGTCGCACGACCGACACCACCCACGTCGCGGGTCGAGATGCTCGTGGCGGAGCCCCCAGGCTCCCGTCCTCGTCTCCTCCGCGGCCCGGCCGACGCTCGGCGCGCTCACCGCGCCGTCCCGGTAGGAAGGAGCTCCATTGCGAGTCCTGTCAGGCCGCCTGAAGGCGGTCCTCGTCGCCTCCCTCGCGACGATCGTGCTCATCGGCATCCTCGCGCCCGCCACGACGCTGGCGAGCGACCCCCCCGGGCTGGCGCGCTTCATGGCGGCGATCGGGCAAGTCGAATCGGGCGGGAACTACTACGCCCGCAACGCCACCTCCGGCGCCTACGGCAAATACCAGATCATGCCGTCGAGCTGGCGAACGTGGGCCGACCGATATCTCGGTGACCCGAACGCCAAGCCGACCCCGGCCAACCAGGAGCTCGTGGCTGCGGCCAAGTTCCGCGCCCTCTACAACTGGCTCGGCAGCTGGCGTCGCGTCGCCTACTCGTGGCTGACCGGCTCCAGTCAGACCTCCGGCTGGTCGTATTCTGCGACCCGCTACGTCAACCGCGTGATGGCCACCTACAACGCGTCGACGACTGCCACCCTCGCAGCGCCTGCCGCGGCGACCGCGCTCCGCTACTACTCGGAGAAGAGCACGGCGATCGCGTATGCCGGGTCGTGGGCGACCGCGAGCCATGCGCGATACGCGGGCGGTGCTGCCACGTATGCGACCGAGGCCGGCTCGACCGCCACGTTCACGTTCACCGGCACGAAGGTCATCTGGTACGGCCCGGTCGGCCCGACGCGCGGCCAGGCCAGGGTGCTCGTCGACGGTGTCTACGTGAAGACCGTGAACCTCAACTCGAGCACGTTCGCGGCGCACAGGGCCGTCTACAGCCGCGGCTGGGGGACCGCCGGCAGGCACACGGTCGAGATCGACGTCGTCGGCACGGCCGGCCACCCGTACGTCGCGATCGACCAGTTCGTCGTGGCCAACTAGCGGGCGGCCGTCGCCTCGATCTCCACGCGGAAGTCCGCGGCCAGGGCGGTCACGCCCACCGTCGCCCTGACCGGGGGCTCCGTCGGAAAGAACTCGCGGTAGACGGCGTTCATCGCCGCGAAGTCGTCGAAATCGCGCAGGTAGACCGTGCAGCGCACGACGTCGGCGTAATCGAGCCCGACCGCGCGCAGCAGCCGGCCGATGTTCTCGAGCACCGTCCGGGTCTCGGTCTCGATCCCGCCCCGGACGGCCCCATGGCCGCCCGGCGCCTCCCCGACCTGACCGGCAAGAAAGACAAGGCCGTTGGCCTCGACGACCTTGGAGAACGGCAGGCTACCCGGCTCGAGCCCGGGTCCCTGCGGAACGAACTTCGGCACTGCGTGCTCCTCTTCGATGCGAAGCGCCCAGCGTAGCGCGCCCCAGGATCAGAGCCGTCGCTCGGCCGCCGCCAGCGCCCGCAAACACCACGTCGCGAGGTCAGGTGATGTCGAGGATCCGGTAGCGGCGTTCCCCGGCGGGCGTCACGACGACGACGTCATCGCCCTTGTCGCGACCGACGAGCGCCCGTCCGACCGGTGAGGACGACGAGATCCGGCCGTTCTTCGGGTCCGATTCGTCGGCACCGACGATCGTGTACGCGACCGCCTCGCCGTCGTCGTCGACGGTCACCACCGAACCGAGTCCGACCCGCGCTCCGGCGGCCGGCGCCGTGACGATGACCGCCGACCGGAGTCGAGCCTCGATCGCCTGGACCCGGCCCTCGAGGAACGACTGTTCCTCGCGAGCGGAGTGGTACTCGGCATTCTCCTTGAGGTCGCCGTGTTCCTTGGCGGTGCGGATCCGGGCGATGACCTGAGGGCGCTTGACGAGGGTCAGCTCATCCAGCTCCGCGCGCAGCCGCGCCTCGCCCTCGGCGGTGACGGCCTGACCGGCGACGGCGCCGGCCGACAAGCCATCGGCCGCAACGAGCGGCGGCGCCTTCACGCGGGGCGTTGACGGCTTTCGCGGCGCACGCGTCGGCGCGACTCGCCGTTTGATGGCGGGCTCGCCGCGCGAGCCGTCTGCATCGCCATCGGGCACCCTGACCACGAAGCGTGGCGGTTGCGACGCCTCGACCGGTTCCGCAATCAGCGAGCCGGTGAGGCCGGCGGGCTTCCGCTCGCCGGTCGGTTTCCGGAGATTCGCCCACGGCAGGACGATCGTCGGATCCGGGAGCGCCGCTCGTTCGGCGTCGGGAACGCCCGCGGCGAAGGCGGTGAGCAGTGCATCCTCGTATTCCTCGGTGGCGGCGGTTGGCGCCCACCAGACCTTCACGCCATCGAGCGTTCGCAGGGTCTTGATCCAGTGACCGCCTGCCGCGGGGCGACGGTCGCCCAGCTCGGTCCGCGCGATCGCCGCGACCCGCCGCCCGACTGACGCATCCGAGGACCCGATATAGAGGACGGTCTGCGACGGGAGCCAGAACGAGCCGAGCCGCGCTGCGAGCGCGCGGGAGGCCGGTCGCTCACGGTCGAGCCGGAGCGTCTCGACCCGCTCGATCCACTTGCCGACGCGCGACAGGTCGAGCGGCGCGGAGGCCAGCGGGGCGGGCAATTCGATGACGAAGATCCCCGGTCCCTGGGCCGGCACCGGCCGCCCCCAGACTGCTGGGCCATCGGCGAGGAGTCCGACTGAACGAAGGAGCGAGGCGGCGTTCGTGTCCAGGGTCATCTGCCGATGGTACAGGCGCCACGCCCGCGCTATGGTGCGAAGGACATGTCGTGCGGCCAACAGTCGTGAACCGGGCCACCCACCGACCCCTCATCGCCCTTCTCGTTGCCGCCGCCGCCGTCGTCGGATGGCTTGGCGCACCGTCGCTCGCGCGCCTCGGCGACCCAGTCGCGGCGACGCGGCCGTCCCAGTCGGCCGGTCCGACGGGCAGCGCAGGGAGCCCCGCCGGGAGCGCAAGCCCGGGAACATCCTCACCGGCCGGCGCCCCTTCGCCAGTCCCGGTCGGGTCTCCAGGCGCCAGCGCCGGCCCGGGGCCGGGGCACGGGACCGGCGGTCTCGGCGATCAGCCAGCCCGGCTCTATCGCGCGCGTGCCACGCCTCAGCTCCGTGCCGCGCTCGACGCCCGTCTCGAGGCGCTGCGGGCCAAGGCCGGCATCCCGGGCATCTCGGCGTCAATCGTCTTTCCCGATGGTGGCGTCTGGCAGGGGAGCGCCGGGCTGCGCGACGTTGCCGTCCGGAGCCCGGTCACGACTGAGACGGTCTTTCCGGCCGCGAGCATCTCGAAGACCTTCACCTCGGCGCTCATCCTCGCGCTCGTCGAAGATGGTCGTCTTGCCCTCGATGCCCCGGTCGTGACCTACCTGCCCGCACTCAAGATCGACCGGGCGATCACGATCCGGCAGCTGCTCGACCACCGTAGCGGCCTGCGGGACTTCTATTTCCATCCCGCGATCGACAAGGCGCTCCTGGCGCATCCGTCCGCGCTGTGGACCGCCTTGCGCTCGCTCAGCTACGTTGGCAAGCCCTATGCCAAGCCCGGGACGTCGTGGCATTACTCAAACACGAACTACCTCATCCTCGGGCTGGTCGCCGAGGCGGTCGGCGGTGCGCCGGTCGCGACGCAGCTCCGGACGCGGTTCCTGACCCCGCTCGGGCTCGATCACACCTTTTACCAGGCGGTCGAGCCACCGCGCGGCCCGCTGGCGCACGGCTACGTGTTCAGCGGCGTCAGCCCGAAGCTCCGCCCGATCGACCTGTCCGATGGGACGACGGTCGTCCCGTTCACCTCGGTCGTCACCGCGGCCGGCGCGGCGGGCTCGATCGCGACGACGGCCGGCGATCTCGCGCAGTGGGCGCGGGCGCTCTACGACGGCTCCGCCCTGACCCGGGATTCACGGGCGGAGATGGTCGCCGACGCGCTCCTGACGGCCCCCTATAAGCCGAGCGTTGCGTATGGCCTCGGGGTCCAGGTCGTGTCGATCGACGGTCATCCCACCCTCGGCCATTCGGGTCGCTTCCTCGGGGCGCGCGCGGCGATGCGCTGGGTCGTCGACGAACGGGTCGCGATCGCGGTCATGACCGATCAGAGCCGCAGCGATCCGAGCCCGATCGTCGCCGACCTGCTCAAGCTCGCGCTCCAGCCGCAGCTCGATTGCAACGTCTGTCCGGTCATCCCCTGACCCGCGCACGCCCGGTGCCGGCTGGAACCGCATTACGACCTGAACCGGACGACCGGCTGCCTCGACCCGGTACGGACGGGTCTTCTCCGGCGGGTCGACGGGCGCCACGCTCCGGACACGCCCAGAAGGGACGACCATGGCGATCCGTGTCGATGCCTACACGAATGGGGGGATGGCCAGCGGGACGCTCGCGCGCCCGGGATCCCTTCGCGATTCCCTCGAGGAGGCCGGCTCACTGCCCCTTGACAGTGCGGCCTGGCAGGCGCTCGGCGCGCCGGCCTCGCAACCCGCGGGGTCCATGTCGTTCCCGAGCGACGACGTTCTCATCGCCGTCGGCGACGACGATCCGGGCGCACCGATCCATG
The DNA here is from genome assembly GCA_039933675.1 of Chloroflexota bacterium. Classification (GTDB taxonomy): domain Bacteria; phylum Chloroflexota; class Limnocylindria; order Limnocylindrales; family CSP1-4; genus SPCO01. The sequence goes on along the minus strand of JBDTNS010000096.1, from coordinate 470 downwards.
CCGCCTGGCATCACGTCCATCTCGAGACCGGCCCGTACACGGTCGAAGGCGAGCTGGCGACGCTGCCCGGGTTCGATCCAGGGCGGGCGCTGTCGAGACCGTCGGGCGAGTTTCTCCTGCTGCGCGATGTCCGCCTGTCGGTCCGGACGCAACCCGAAGCCGGCGTGGCGGTCGGCGACCACGCGCTCGTGAATCGCTACACCGTCGAGCGAGTCAGGGCAGACATGATGGTCGGCTTCTTCTTCCCCGGCGCCGCGGTCGACCCGATCGGGACGGCCGGCGGCCTGGCCTGATCCCGGCGAGCGTCTAGCCGCCGCTGCCGGCACCGGCGCGGCGGCGAACCGGCTTCCGGTGGGCGTGGTGCTCGGGCGTCGTCCGGGCGTGACCCGCGCGAGCCCCGAGCGGTCGCGGCTCCGTGTCGCGGTCGGGGATGAAGCCTTCCTCGACCGTCCACGGGATCGCCTGCTTGA
>JBDTNS010000095.1:0-7567 GCA_039933675.1 Chloroflexota bacterium | reverse complement strand
CCACCGACGATCTTGCCGCGGGCCGGGAGCGCCTCGTCGGCGTTGCGCCGCCAGGTCGAGGTCATGACCCGGATCCCGGCGTCAGTGTCGATGTAGTTCCCGAACGGCAGGCTCACGATGTACAGCTCGTTGGCGAGGTCGTGGAGCCGGACGCCGATCGCCCGCGTCGACTTGTAGAACGACGGACGGATGTAGACGTCCTCGGTGAACCTGTTGCGCCGGACGGTCTCGACGATGAGCCGGGTCAGCTCGTCGACACTCGGGATGTCCTGCATCAGAAGGATCCTGCAGGATTGCCGGATGCGCTCCACGTGCTCGCGGATCCTCAGCCCGTAGAGGCGGCCCTGCTCGGGATTCCAATAGGCGCGGATCCCCTCGAAGGTCGCCGTCCCATACATGAACGCGTGGGTCATGATGCTGACCTTGGCATCCCGCATCGCGACCCAGTCGCCCTCGAAATAGCAGATCAGGTCGTCGAGCGACTCGGGATTTGGAGCGTGGTGCACGGCCGCCACGGACGTCGCGTCGGACTTCTCGGTCAGCATTCGTCGGCTCCTGCGCTTGGGCGCCGAGTATATCAGTGGGTCGCCGAAGCTCCCCCCAGCACGCCGGTGACGACCGCCACCACGAGCGCCAGGTAGGCCACATATAACGGCGCACCGATCAGCAGTCGCCGGCCATGGAGCGTCCCGTGGCGCACCATCGGGACGAAGATCAGCGCCATCGAGAGGAACGCGATGCCGGCCGAGGCGAATGCGATCGACGACGCCGCGTCGACGGTCCACGCGCTCGAGGCGAAGACGAGGGCCACGACCGTCGGGATCGTGGACTGGAAGACCATCGCCCCGGTCACATTGCCCATCGCGAGGGTGTCCTTCCCCTGGCGGACCCACAGGACGGAGTTGAAGGTCTCGGGCAGCTCGGTGGCGATCGGCGCGACGATGAGCGCGAGCAGGAGACTGTCGACCTGGAGATCGTTCGCCAGCCTGGTGACCGCGTCGACGAAGAACGCCGCGCCCAGCACGATCATCCCGAGCGCGACGACCACCTGCACGCTGACAACCCGCAGACGCGGAACCGCCGGGTCGTCCTGGTGGGCACCCCGGTCGAGCGGGTGGAAGCGGAGTCGCTCGAGCTCGTCGGCGTCCTCCTTGGCGTCGGCCGTGAAGTGGCCCTTGACGTACCACGCATAGATGCCTAGGAGGACCACCGCCACGACCCACTTCAGCCAGGCCACGTCGGCCGGCAGGAAGGCGGCGCCGATCGCGATCGCGTAGGCGAGCGCGAAGTAGCGAACGTCGTGACCGAGGACGGCCGTGTCGACGAGCATCGCGTCACCGGTCGGGCGTCGGCGCGCTGCCCATACGACCGCGATGCCGGTCACGAACATCGCGAGCGTGGAAAGCATGAACGGCGCTCCGAGGATCGCCCCGATCCCGACCTCCCGCGACGCGGCACCGCTCGTGAACAGGATGGCGATGACCGGGATCAGCGTCTCGGGAAGCGCGGTCCCGATCGCTGCCAGGACGGACCCGACGGCGCCCTCCGCCAGGTTCAGCTTGCGACCGAACCACTCGATCCCGTTGGTGAAGAGTTCGGCGCCGAGCAGGATGACGACGAACGCGCCGAGCAGGACGACGAGATCCATCGTCTCAGGCGCGGTGCGACACGGCGACCAGTTGGCCGCCGCGCGTCAGGGACCCGACGCGCACGTCAGGCGGTGTGAGCTGCGAACGCCAGTCGTGATCGCCGCGTCACCGGGCGCGGCTCAGGGCCGGAGATGCTGCGGCGCGTATGGGAGCAGGGCGACGTGGCGCGCGCGCTTGAGGGCAACGGCGAGTTCGCGCTGATGGCCCGCGCACGTCCCGGTCTTGCGCCGGGGCTCGATCTTGGCGCGTTCGGAGAGGTAGCGGCGGAGGCGGTTGACCTCTTTGTAGTCGATCTGGACCGTCTTGTCGGCGCAGAACGCGCAGACCTTTCGGCGGCGGCGATCGCGATAGAAGTCGTCGCGCTTCTTGGCTCGGACGGGGGGAGGCATGGTTCAGGATCTCCTGGTCAGAAGGGAAGGTCGTCGAGATCGGTGTCGTCGGCGGGTGGCCGTGCGCTACGACCACCGCCGCCGCCGCCGCTGGAGGACACCGCCGACGGCGCTGCGCCGGTGCTCGGGGCGCCACTGAAGGTTCCACCGCCATCGTCGTCGCGACTGCGGCGCTCGAGGCTGATGACGTTGTCGGAGATCACGTCGAGCGACGTCCGCTTCTCGCCATCCTTGCCTTCGAATTCGCGGGTCTTGAAGCGACCCTCGACAAAGACCTTGTTGCCCTTGCGCAACTGTTCGGCAACGCGTTCGGCGCGGTCGCCGAAGACGCTGACGCGGTACCAGTCGGTGCCGTCGTCGATCCAGCCACCCTGGCCGTCGGGCCGGCTGTGGCTCACGGCGACGCTGAACTGGGTGACCGGCTTGCCGTTGGGCGTGTAGCGCATCTCAGGGTCGCGACCCAGGTTGCCGATGATCATGATCTTGGAGAACGCCATGAGTTCGGCCCCCTCAGTCGATGGCGGCCGGGGCCGCCTCGCTCTCGGACTCGTCGATGAATTCGCCGGGGATCTCCTCGTCGTCCTCGTCGGACCTCGGTCCGAGCTCGTCACGATCGAGGTCGTCGTCCTCTTCGCCATCCGCGCTCGACGACTTGGTCGGGCGGTCGACGCGCGTGATGAGGTGGCGCAGGACCTCTTCGGTGATGAGGAGCGTGTGCTCGAGCTCGATGATCGCCTCGGACGGCGCCTCGAACAGGATGATGTGGTACGAGCCCTCACGATGACGATCGATCGGGTAGGCCAGACGGCGACGGCCCCACGGGGCGACTTTCACGATCTGCCCGCCGGCCGAGACGATCCCGCGGGTCGTTCGGTCGACGAGGGCCTGGCTCTTGTCGTCCGCGACGTCGGGGCGGATGACGAGCATGAGTTCGTAGCGGCGCATACGCGCGAGCTCCTTCCAATGGGGATGCCCCGCTGACGGTCATACCGGCACGGAGCGGAAAGGACAGGCGCGGAGTCTAGCACGAGACCGCCAGATGCCCGTGGTGACGCTCGCTGCGGATCGCCGTTGTATTCTCAGGTTCACTCCGACCCCCGCTTACAAGACCAACCCACCATCCTCGGGGAGATTCCTTGCCCGCCAGCAGCATCCTGCTTCTCGATTCGGACCCGGTCGCCGGCGAATCGATCCAGACCATCCTCACCGCCCAAGGCTACGCGGTCACCCTGACCGCCGACGTGGAGGGCGCCTTTTCCCTCGTCCCCGAGCACCAGCTCGTCATCATCGACGTCGCCGCCGGGCCGAAGAGCGCCGTCGAGATCTGTCGCGAGATCCGGGCCACGCCCTCGATGGCAGCCGTCCCGGTCCTGTGCGTCAGTGCCAGTGACGACGTCGAGGAGCGGATCCACTTCCTCGAGGCAGGTGCCGACGACGTCATGGCGCGACCGTTCGATGCGCGCGAGCTTGACGCGCGGGTCGAGGCGCTCATGCTGCGCTTCCAACGCTCGAAGGACCTCGCACCGGTCGTCTCGGCCGACGGACTGACGCTGACCAGGACGAGGCGGACCGTCGCTGTCTACAGCCCCAAGGGCGGCGTCGGGACGACGACCGTCGCGGTCAACATCGCCATCGCCGCCGTGGCGAGCCGACCCGACCGGGTCATCCTCGTCGACTTCGCACTCCAGTTCGGCGGCGTGGCGACGCTGCTCAACCTCGACCCCAAGCAGACCCTGGCCGACGTCGTCCGCGACGAGTCCGCGCTCCGGGAACCGGAGCTGCTGCGCACGTATGCGATGCGACACGACAGCGGGCTCCACGTCCTCGCCGCCCCGGCCGCGCCGGAGGACGCGGAGTCGATCAGCCCGGCCCACATCGGGCAGATCCTCACGACGCTGCTCGAGAGCTACGACCTTGTCGTCGTCGACGCCGGATCGACCCTCGACGAGCGGGTCCTGACGATCTTCGAATCGGTCGAAGCCGTCATCCTCGTGGTCACCCCGGAGATCGCCGCGCTCAAGTCGATGCACGCGCTGCTCGAGTATCTGAGCGAGGCCAGCACGATCGGGCTCAAGTCGACGTTCGTCCTCAACAACCTGTTCGCCCGCGAGATCCTGAAGCTGCGCGACGTCGAGAGCTTCCTCGGCTCGAAGATGGCCATCGAGCTGCCGTACGACGCATTCCTCTATCTCAAGGCCGTCAATGAAGGTGTGCCGATCATCACCGGCGCCGCGCGCGCCGCGCCGGCCGAGCGCCTCGCCAAGCTGAGCGCGGTTGCATTCGGCGAGGCCGGCTCGCAGATCCCGATCCGGGCCGCCGAGCGGAAATCCGGCGGCCTCTTCCGCCGCCGAAAGTAGGGTCCGGAGCGCCAGAGCCCGACCGACCGTCGGCGCCGAAGGTTCGACCCGACGCCGACGACCGCGTTGCTGTCAATCTGGTGCCGGAGCCGAGATTCGAACTCGGACGCCCTTGCGGGCCGCGGAGTTTAAGTCCGCTGCGTCTGCCGTTCCGCCACTCCGGCGAAGCCCAAGCGTAGCGGAGCCGTCATGGCCCCGACCGCCGCGCCCGCGTCATTCGAGGAGGACCTCGCGCGGATGGTTGTCGCCGCTCGCTCTGTTGGCACCCTCGGCGCCGGCAGCGCCAACCGCCCCGTCCGAACCGTCGGCGGATGCAACGGTCGCCGCCTCGTGCGGCTCGATTTCGAGGTCGTCATCGTCGGCGTAGCGCCGCAGCGCGAACCCGAATTCCGAACCGCCGCCCTCCCGGGCCTTCGCCCACAGGCGCCCGCCCATCGCCCGGATGAGCTGGTCGCAGACAAACAGGCCGATCCCCGCGCCACTCGCCTGCGACGCGGTCGAGGGCGCCCGGTAGAAGAGCGAGAAGAGACGATCGGGATCCTCGCCGCGGATCCCGCGTCCGCGATCGAGGACGCGGACTTGGACCTCGTCGTCGAACCGTTCAGCCGAGACCTCGATGGTCGAATCGGGCGGGCTGTACTTCGCCGCGTTGGCGACGAGGTTGCGGACGACCTGTTCGACGTAGATGTCCTCACCGATCACCGGCTCGAGCTCGGGCGCAATCCGGACACGGACCTTGGCCAGTGGCCAGCGCTTGCGCTCGGAGTCGACGACTCGCTCGAGGAGCCGACTGACGAGGACGGGCTCGCGGCCGAGATCGAGATCGTGCCGTTCGAGTCGCGTCATGACGAGGAGGTCCTCGGTCAGCCGGTAGAGCCGTTCGGCGTCCGCTTCGACATCGGTCGCGATCGCCGTCCAGTCGCTGCTGTCGGGGGTGAGGCGACGCAGCATCTTGGCGCCGCCGTAGATCGTGGTGATCGGCGTGCGCAGCTCGTGCGAGACGACGCCGATGAACGCCCGGTTGAGGTCCTGGGCCTGGCGCTCCTCATCGAGACGGCGCCGCCGCTCGATCGCTCCGGCGAGGACGTTTGAGACCGCGACGAGGAAGTTCGTGTCGTCCCCGGTGAACGCCCGGCGGCGGGTGCTGTGGACGCCAAGCGCGCCCCACGGTCCGGACTGGCCCGGGATCGCCGCCGTCATCCCGCTGACGACGCCATGCTCGATCAGCATGGTCGGGCCGTGGAAGCGGGTCTCGGTCGGCAGATCCTCGACGATGACCGGGCCGCCGACCTCGAGGGCGAAGCCGGCCTGCGATTCGAGCCCGGACGAGACCGTCGCCGAGCCGACGAGACCCGGGCGCCAGCCGATCCCGGCAACGAGCCGCATCTGGCGGCGGTCGGGCTCCAGCTCGAGGATCTTCGCGAACTCGATCTCGAGGACGCTGGCCAACTCGCGCGCGGTGGCATCGAACAGCGGCTGGAGATCCTGCTCGGCGAGCGCGAGCTGGCCGAGCCGTGCGACAGCCGCCTGCTGGAGCTCACGCGCGACGAGCGCGGAGTAGAGCCGGGCGTTCTCGATGGCGAGGGCAGCTCGCGTCGCGAGATCGCCCGCGAGTGCCATGTCATCGGCATCGAAGGTCCGGCCGGACGCCGCGGTGGTGGTCAGCGAGATCGCACCGATCGATCGCCCACCGACCGTCAGCGGGACGCTCATGTGGGCGACGATCTCGAGCTCCAGGGCGGTCGCGAGGCTGGCTTCGTCCGGGATCCCGGCTCGCAGCATCTCCTCGGTGAGCAGGGCGACGATTCGACCCTTGCCTTCGCGGACGACCGCGCCGATCCCGTCCGGATCGTCGATCCGTGGCGGACGAAGCTCGAGCAGCCGGTGGGCGAGCCCGAGCCGTGCCGGGTCGCCGGAGAGGGCGATGGTCCCGATCGCGCCATCCGGCTCGAGGAGATGGACCGCGCAGAAGTCGGCCACGGCCGGGACCGCAAGGTCGGCGACCTGCTTGACCGTCCCTTCGAGGTCGAGCGAGGCCGCCAGCGTGGCGGTCGCCTGGGCAAGGAACGCCGCTCGACGAGCAGCCCGGCGTTCGAGGTCGTGGAGCCGCGCCCGCTCCAGGGCCGCCGCGCACAGACGGCTCAGAGCAAGCACGTACTCCCGATCGTCGCGGCCGAAGGCGCGGACGTCGACGAACCGGTAGTAGAGACCGCCGATCGGCTCCGACTTGTCGAGCAACGGCAGGACCAGCGCCGAGCCACCCGCGTGGATCGTGTCAAGGAGGCCAGGGTAGCGAACCTTCAGCTCCTCACTCGTCTCGATGACGATCGGCTCGTGCAGGCGAACGGCCTCGCTGACCGGGTATTGGGCGTCGACCGGGAAGTGATCGAAGCGCCCCCAGTCGCTCGTGTCGTAGCCGACCGAGGCGACGATCGTCAGGGTCAAGCCCCCTGGATCGAGGAGCGCGATGACGCCGCGTCCGGCACCGAACGCCTGGATGCCCTCGCGCAGGACGGCCTCGGCGGCCTCGGCTGCGGTCAGGTCCGCCGACAGCGAGGCGGCGACCGCCTGGAGCCGTTCGGCACGGAACGCGTGCGACTCGGCTCGTTCGCGTCCGCTCCGCAGACCGGCGGCAAGGGCGGAGACCACGACGCCCGCGATCACGAAGGTGACGGCATAGGCAACGTCGGCGGTCGAGGGGGCAGAACCCGACGTGGGGAAATACGCGTAGAGCCCGACAAGGAACGAGAGCGCGGTGGCGACGAGCCCCGGTCCGAACCCACCGGACCATGCGGCAAGGGCAACCGGGAGGACGAAGGCGATCCAGCCCGCCCGACCGGCAAAGGCGGGCTCCGCGAGGAAGCGGATGACCGCGGCGACGGCCACTGCGGCGACCGAGAGGCCGTAGCGCCGAAACACGATCTGCCCCTTCAACGGTCCTCCTCGTCGGAATCCGCCACCCTTTCCGGCCCGAACCGTATACGGCTCCCGGTCGCGCCGCCAGTGGCGCGAGAGCGGTGCAAGCCCGCTGCCAGGCATGGATCACGCCCGGGAGATGGTACGGCCCGACGTCAAAACAGAAGCCCGCCGATCGCTCGGCGGGCCGGGTTTGTGCTGAGGGAGTGGAGGCGACGACCGGATTCGAACCGGTGAATAGAGGTTTTGCAGACCT
>JBDTNS010000094.1:0-7583 GCA_039933675.1 Chloroflexota bacterium | reverse complement strand
GAGCTGTGCTGGTCGGTCTTCGACTGCTGAGATCGCCTCAGGCGTCCGCCGGAAGCAGCCGGAACGGCCGTCCGCGTGGGCCCCGAACGGCACGGAAGTGGCGCTCATCGAGCGTCAGGATGTCGGAGCACCCATGGCGCTCGGCGATGACGACGATCGATGCGTCGGCGAGACCGATGTCGAAATCCGCGTACCGATCAAGCAGCTTGCCCGCCGCGGCCACGTCGTCGGAGTCGAATGGTTCCAGTTCATAGGCGCCGCCGGCGACCTCGGCCAGGAGGGCCCGGGCGCTCGATGTCGATACGCGCGTGGACAGCAGGTAGTCCAATTCAGCGAGCACGAACGGCGAGAGCAGGAGCGGCCCACCCGCGCCTCGCAGCGCCCGTGCCGCGGCCGCGTGCCGAGTCTGCGATCCATCGAGGGCCGCCAGGAGCCCGCTCGTGTCCAGGACGATCACGTGTCTCCGAACCCCTCGAGGAGGTCATCCACCCGATCCGCGAGATCGGGAACGCCACTCTCGAAGAGGGGCAAGGTCGGCTCGGCGACGCGATGCTTCGCCGTGACCGTCTCGATGCCTTCGCGGATCAGATCCGCCTCACTCCGACCCTCGACACGGGCTGCTCGCGCGAGCGCTCGCTTCTGGTCGGTCGTCAGGTAGACCGTCGTCTTTTCCATGCCACCCACGGTACCATACGTCCGGCTCCTCCCAACGCGGTACCCCCGATGTTGGGTTGACGGTACGGCGTCGTCAGGTCCGCCGCGAGTCGCGCTCCGCCATGAGGCGCAGGTATTCTTCGCGTATGGCTTCCGACGTCCTCCAACGCCACGCCGTCCAGGTCCGGGGCAATCCGGCGGGCCGGCCGATGGTGTTCGCCCACGGGTTCGGGTGCGATCAGACCCTCTGGCGGTTCGTTGCCCCGGCATTCGAGGCGGATCATCGCGTCATCACCTTCGACTATGTCGGAGCCGGCGCGTCGGACCGGTCCGCCTACGATCCGCAGCGCTATGCCAGCCTCGACGGCTACGCCGATGACATCCGGGCGATCTGCGCGGCCCTCGACCTGCGCGACGTCGTCCTCGTGGGCCATTCCGTCAGCACGATGATCGCCGCGCTTGCGGCCATTGCCGAACCGGACCGGTTCGGCGCCCTCATCCTCGTGACGCCGTCGCCGCGCTATCTCGACGATCTGCCCGGCTACCGCGGCGGCTTCGCCCCGGCCGATATCGACGGCTTGCTCCAGATGATGGATCTCAACGCCATGGGCTGGGCGAGCTACCTCGCTCCGATCGTCATGGGCAACGCAGACCGTCCGGTGCTCGCCAGCGATCTCGAGACGACGTTCTGCTCGATCGATCCGGCGATGGCTCGCCAGTTCGCCGAGGTCACGTTCCGCGGCGACAACCGAACCGACCTCGACCAGGTGACCACGCCGTCCCTGATCATCCAGTGCGCCCAGGATGCCATCGCGCCGCCGTCGGTCGGCGCCTTCGTCCACGATCACCTCCGCGGGAGCGACCTGCGGGAGATCGCAGCAACCGGTCATTGCCCGCACGTCAGCCATCCGGCCGAGACGATCGCGGCCATCCGGTCGTACCTGGGGGCGCACGAAGGGCAGCGGACGGCCGGGTCGGCGTGAGCACGGTCGTGGACGACGTCCCAGGCGGCATCCTCGCGCTCGACGCCGATCTCCGGATCACCGCGGCCAATCGTGCGCTCGGCGTTCTCGTCGGACGCGATCCGACCTCCCTGATCGGCGAACCGTTCGATGTCCTGCTGTCGCTGCCGGCTCGGATCCTGTTCCAGACCCACGTGTTTCCGGCGCTCCAGGCCGACGGCCGGATCGAGGAGGCCTTCCTGACGCTGGCGACCTCCGAACCAGAGCCCACGCCGGTCCTCGTCAACGCGGTCCGGACCACTTCCGACGGCGTGTCGCGGTACGACCTCCTCGTCGTCCGGGTCCGGGCCCGGTCACGCTGGGAGGCCGATCTCCTTCGCGCGACCCAGGCCCTTCAGGGCGAACGCGCCGCTGCCCAGCAGGTCGCGGACAAGCTGACGGCGACCGCCCGGGACCTCGCGGACCGCCACGACGAAGAGCGGCGGAACCGTTCGTTCCGCGATGCGTTCGTCGGCGTGGTGAGCCACGAGTTGCGGACTCCGATCACGACGATCTACGGCATGAGCCACGTCCTGAAGGCCCGTCTGTCATCAATGGATCCGGCGGACGTCGCCGAGCACCTCTCCGAGATCGCCGACGAGGCCGACCGGATGCGCCGCCTGACCGAGGACCTCCTCGTCCTGAGCCGGGCCGAGGGGCGCCAGCTGAACATTGGCTCGGAGCCGATCCTCGTGGCGCACCTGGTTCGGCGGGCAGTCGACGCCGAGGCCGAGCGCGCGCCGGGTCACCGCTTCAGCGTCGATGTCGCGGTCGGTCAGCCGATGGCATTGGGCGAGGACACCTACATCGACCAGGTGATCAGGAACCTCCTGTCCAACGCGGCGAAGTACAGCCCCGCCGGGACCACGATCCGGATCACGATCAAGCGCGAAGACGATGGCGTCGCGGTCCGCGTGATCGACGAGGGACCGGGACTCGGGGACCAGGCCCCGGACGCGCTGTTCGAAGTCTTCTACCGAGCGCCCGGGGTCATCGGCACGAAGTCCGGGGCCGGGATCGGCCTGTTCGTGTGTCGCGAGCTGATCGCTGCGATGGGCGGGCGGATCTGGGCCTCGGCAGCGCCGCCGCCGGCGACCAGTGGCGCCGAGTTCGGGTTCTGGCTGCCGGGAGCGACCGACGACGACCCCGACGGTGACGCCGGGGCCTGACCGGACAACCGGCAGGACATCGGCCGAGTGTTGCCTCAGCGTTCGCCGGGCTCGGTGGCGAAGCCTCCGTCGCGACCGAGGATCCCCGTCACCGCGAGCAGCCCGATCGTGATCAGCCAGGCGTCCGTCGTCGTGATGCCGGCGCGCTGCCAGAAGCCCTTCGAGCCCTCGATCGTGAGCGAGGCCGCAAGAGACGCGAGCGTGATCCCGCCGACCGCGACCGAGGCGACCGCGAGCGCTCGGCTCCGCCGCGCGAGGACCGGTGCCGCCGAGGGACCCGCCGCGGCAAGGGTCAGGTAGCCGAGGCCGGCGACGACGGCGTGGAGCCGGTCACCGTCACTGGACACGCCGAGGGGCGCGAGCATGATCCCGATCGAGATGAGCGCGTTGGCGCCGATTGCCGTCGCCGACGGGGTGCCGACGACGCGGCGCAGGGGGCCTGCGGCCAGGCCCGCAGCGACCGCGAACGCGACGAACGCGACGTTCATCAGGGGGCGGGTCGGGGCGTCGATCGCGTCGAGGTCGCTGATGTGGTCGCGGATGGGGGAGTAGCCCTGGGTCATCGCCCCGGCAGCCGCCCACGACGCGATGAAGACGGCCGGTCCCCAGACGAGGCCGGCGCTCCGGATCCGGTCGATGGCGCTGAGGCGAGCGTGCGGGGGCATCGGCAGAGGGTACAGGCCGACGCGGTTGCGCGATCCGCGGGTCATCAGACACGAGCCGATCACGCCCTCGTCAGACTCACGACCCGGCCGACCCTTGCGCCGGGTATCGTCGAGTGGAGATGACAGACATGTCCGAGTTGGCCCGTTCCGACAGGGTCGTCGTCTGCCTGCCTGACGTTCCCGAGCGGGCCCACATGGGCGACCTTCCGGCGAGCGTCGACGTCCGGCTGGTGCCGGCCGAGCCAGGACTGCTCCCGGATCTCGCCGACGTCGACCTGATCGTTCCGTCCGCGCGGACCCAGGCCCCACTGCTCGATCTGCTCGGCGGGGGAGGGGGCCGCCTGCGCGTCATCCAGACGACGAGCGCCGGCGTCGACTGGCTGAGCGGGCGGGTGCCCGACCACGTCATGGTCTGCAACGCCCGTGGGGTCTACGACGCGCCGCTCGCCGAGTGGGTGGTGGGAGCCATCCTGGCGATGGAGCGAGGCCTCGTGGAGTCGCGCGACGCGCAGGCGCACCACGAGTGGAACGCCATCGAGCCAGCCGAGCTCTTCGGCCGGCACGTCGTCATCCTCGGCCTTGGGTCGATCGGGACGGCAATCGCGGACCGATTGCGGCCGTTCGGCGTCGACATCATCGGTGTGGGTCGAACCGCGCGCGACGGTGTGCGCGGCCTGGCCGACCTCGACGAGGTCCTCCGCGACGCCGAGATCCTCGTCAACATCCTGCCGCTGACCAGCGAGACCGTCGGCCTGTTGGACGCGCCTCGACTCGGCCTTCTCCCGGACGGCGCCATGGTGGTGAACGCCGGGCGCGGCCGGACGATCGAGACCGCCGCGCTCGTCGATGCGCTCCAGGCAGGTCGGATCCGGGCGGCCCTCGACGTCACCGACCCCGAGCCGCTGCCGCCCGATCATCCTCTCTGGCGACTGTCCAACGTCCTCATCACGCCGCACATCGCCGGCGACTCCCCGGCCAGCCTGGCCCGATCGTTCGAGCTCGCCGGCGACCAGGTTCGCCGGTTCGCGGCCGGCCAGCCCTTGGTCAACGAGGTCGACCGTTACCTCCTCGCGTGATCGCGCCCGGCCGCGGCGCGTTCGCGACCGATGAAGTGGCTCGCCAGCGTGGCCGTCAGATAGCCGAAGACACCGAGCCCGTACAGCGACAGGAGCCAACCGAGCAGGCGACCCTCGCCGGTGGCCGGCTGGGACGTTGCCCCGGTGGTCATCGCGAACAGCGTCCACCACAGGGCATCGGCATAGTCGTTGAATGGTTGGGCGTTGCCGCCGCTCGTGGCGATGGAGGCCGGCGACTCGAATGACGCCATCCCGGCGGCGCCAACTGCGACGATCAGGGCCGTCGCTGCCAGCAGGTAGCCGACACCGCGGCGGGCGGCCGTGGCGCGGAGCGAGCCCAGGCCACGGTTGATTGACGTGAGGACGCGCAGGAGCCCCACCGAACGGACGATGCGGGCAGCCCGCAGGATGCGCAGGGCCGCGAACACGCGCAGGATTCGGAGGGCCGGCAGCACCAGCGACAGCGCGGTCAGCCAGTGCGTCTTCAGGTAGGCGATCTTGGCCGGCGCAATCGTGAACTCAACCACGAAGTCGGCCACGAACACGCCCCAGATCACCCAGACCGCGATCCCCAGCGATCGGGGAAGGTCGCCCGTCACGAGTTCCGCGACGAGCAGCGCGATCCACGCCGCGGACAGGACGACCATCACGGAATCGACCGTCGCGTGGACGTTGTCGAGCAGGGACTCCCGTTCGCGCCGGAGTGCGGACGCCGCGTCGGACGGCGGCGGAGGCGGCGCCTCGGGCGCGTAGTCGGTCACGGGTAGAGCGTATCCGCCTTGCTCCCGGACAGGCGCCGACCCCGAGCTCCAGATCCACACGGCATGGGCGACCTGGGAATGCTCCGGTAGCGAATGGCCCGCGGTCAGCCGTCGTCCGCGGGCGCCTCCATGCGATCGAACAGGGCCATCGTCGTCGTCCAGCTGCGGATCGTCATCGACTTGTACGCCGGCGTCCCGACGATCTTGCCGAGACGGCTCTTCGTCCGGTGTGCACTGAGCCGCTGCGAGTAGATCACGCCCTTGCCGGGCCACACCTCGTCGACGCCCGGCCTCGGGTCGAAGACCTTCATCGCCGTCGGCGCGTCGATGCCCATGAGGAACACCGCGTCGCTGTTGTACGTTTCCGGCTTGTCGCCGAAGCCCTTCGGCCGGTCCCGGACGATGGCCCCGAGCTGGGCGCGCGTGAGAACCAGGACAGCGATCAGCTCGCTGTCGAGCTTGAAGGTCCTGGGGAGCGCCTCCTCGAGCTCGTGCTTGATCGCCGCCGCCGGTCGGTCGGAGCTCAGGATCGCGTTGCCGCTGGCGATGTACGTGCTGACCTTCGCGTGGCCGTGCGTCTCGAGGAGGGCGCGCAGCCCCGCCATCGGCACCTTGTTCCGACCGCCGACGTTGATCCCGCGCAGGAGGACGAGGTATCTGGTCATCGCACCGTCACCGGCGCGGCCCAGTCGCTCGGGGTCGCCATGGCTCGTGCGCGTGTGCGAGCCACACCATCTCGGGGTCGAGCGCACGCACCAGCAGTTGGCCTTCGGTCTGCGGCTCGTCGAGCTCGCCGGACCACACCGCCATGTCGCCGCCGATGACGACCGGTCGCCCGCCGGTCTCCACGACGACGACGTGCGTGCCGGGCGTGTGGCCAGGCGCCGGGAGGAGGCGGACCCCGGGCAGGAGCTCGAGCTCGCCGTCGACCGGCACGTACTGCACGTCGGGTGGATCGACCCACTCGCGAATCGTGTATTCGTCCTGGGTGCGGGCGTCCTCGAGCTCGCGACGCTGGACGTAGATCGGCTTGCCGGCGAAGAGGTGGTTGCCGCCGCAGTGGTCGAAGTGCAGGTGGGTGTTGACGACGATGTCGATGCCGGCGAGATCGAAGTCCTGCTCGTTCAGCGGCCGGAGGCGGGGATCCATGTCGGCCACCAACGGATGCAGCTCCGTCATGCCGGTGTCGACCAGCACGCGCGCATCCGGATGGTCGATGACGTGCACGTACACGGGCATGCGCTCGCCCTCGACGTGCAGGTCGGCAACAAGGATCGGGGTGACGGTGATCAGCGTTGCTGCGCTCATCGTTTCCCGCCCCCGAAGCCGGGGATCGCCGTCGCCTGCCCCATCCACGACGCAATTTGAAGTTCATCGAGGTCGTCCAAGAATTCGAGGTCGACGCCGCGCGCGGCTTTGCCCATGCCGATCGGGGTCACTGGCGGTACGGGCGTGAGAGCCGTGCCGTGCGCGAACGTGAGCTTGACGTGCCCGACGAAGGCGCCGCACGAGAAGCACCACCCATCACCGACCCCGTACCACGCCATGCCCCATTTCACGGATCGCTGCAGGTCCGGCAGCGTCTCGGCCGCCAGGGCATCGACGCGTTCGGCGATGGCGCGTTGCGGCTGCGGCAGGGTGCTGATGTAGGCAAAGACGGGCTTGTCGCCGACCGCGGTCCTGGCGGGGCTTGCCCGGCCGGTCATCGCGACCCTCAGCGTCGCGAGGGGCGTCGGTGCTGGCTCGATGTCTCGCGATGCCATCGTCAATTCTCCACACAATTCGCCGGATCAGTGTTCGGACAATCGCCAGTGGCCCTCGAGATCACCTCGACCCCAGCCATGCCGGAGGACGCGGTGGGGATGCACAGGGCTGTCGAGTCGGCGATCGGCTTGCCGAGCAGGTCGATGAGGCCCGCCTTGATGCTGGCGTTCGTGATGCCGGCCGATGCGAGGAGCAGTTTCACGGGTGTCGATCCTCCTGACGCGTGGGTCGTCGAACCATGGACGGCCGATCTGACCGAAACTCATCGGTGCCAATCGTGCGATCGTGGCCCGGACAGAAGCAGGGAGGAGACCGTGCGCACGCAGGCCGAGCAGATCGCCGCCATCCGGGCCGACCAGGAATTCTGGCGAGCCCTCGCCGCCGAGGTCGGGCCGGCCCGCTACGCCGAGCCCGGATCGATGGGCGAGTGGAGCTTCGCCGAGATGGCGGGTCACCTCGCCGGATGGCGGGAGCGGACGATCGACCGAGTTCT
>JBDTNS010000093.1:0-7614 GCA_039933675.1 Chloroflexota bacterium | reverse complement strand
CTGCAGCGCATCCGCGAGGTCGAGCGCGACCAGGTCTTCGACCAGTTCGCGAGCCGCGAGGGCGAGCTGATGACCGGGACGGTCAACCGCGTCGAGCCGCGCGCGATCATCCTCGACGTGGGCAAGAACGTCGAGGCGATCCTCGCCACCACCGAGCAGTCCATGCTCGAGCACTACCGGATCGGGCAGAACGTCAAGGCGTTCGTCCTCGAGGTCCGGCGCTCGACGAAGGGACCGCAGATCCTGGTGAGCCGGACCCACAAGGGCTTCCTGCGGCGCCTCTTCGAGCTCGAAGTCCCGGAGATTCACAGCGGAACCGTCGAGATCAAGGCGATCGCCCGTGAGGCCGGGAGCCGCTCAAAGGTTGCCGTCTCGTCGCGCCAGGATGGTCTCGATCCGGTTGGCGCGACCGTCGGCCAGCGTGGCGCGCGTGTCCAGGCCGTCGTGGCCGAGCTCGCCGGCGAGAAGATCGACGTCATCCCGTGGAGCGACGACGCGAGCGTCTTTGTCGCCAACGCGCTCAGCCCGGCCCAGGTGCTCTCCGTCGATATCGACGAGGAGCATCGCATCGCGAGCGTGACGGTCCCGGAGCGGATGCTCTCCCTGGCGATCGGTCGCGAAGGGCAGAACGCCCGGCTCGCCGCGCGCCTCACCGGCTGGCGGATCGATATCCGCAGCGACGTCTCGGTCGCCGAGGCCAAGGCCGCCGCCCACGCGGCCCCGGCGATCGAGCCGCTGGCCGAGCCGCCGGCCGACGTCGCCGCGTCGGCCGCAGTGCCCGATCTGACCGACGCCGCCGCTGGCGGGACCGAGACCGAGCCGGCCGCTAAGCCCAGGCGTTCGACAAAGAAGGTCGCCACCGCCTCCGACGACGCAGCGCCAACGGCCGAGATGGTCGAAGCGGCCCCGGCCAAGCCCACGAGCACGACGAAGGCCACCAAGGCCAAGGCCGCCGAGGAGGCTCCGAAGCCGAAACGGGCCGCCGCCACGAAGACCGCCGCCACGAAGACCGCCGCCACGAAGACCGCCGCCACGAAGAAGGTCGCTGCCGTTCCGTCCGGCGAGGTGACGTCGTAGGCCGGGCGGCGAGGGCCGTCGCCCCCCGGCGCGTCCCGAATCGGACCTGCGTTGCGTGTCGGACGGTCCGTCCGAAGGGTGACCTCGCGCGGATCGTCAGAACCCCGGCCGGCGATGTGCTCGCCGACGCATCGGGGCGTGCAGCCGGACGCGGCGCCTACGTCTGCAGCACCGGCGACTGTCTTGACAAAGCCATGACCAAGAGCGCCATCAGCAAGGCGCTCAAGACCCCGCTTCCGGCAGAACTGCGCGATGCGCTGGCAGGAAGTCTGACGACAATGCATACGAACATCGAAGGAGGAGCCCGTGGCCAGGAGTAGGAGCGGCACGCGCGGCCGCCGCGGGCCGCGCAAGCCGCCGCGTCGCGACGGCGCATTCAACGGATCCGGCGTTCAGACCCTCGACCCGCGAGAGCGTGGTGCGATCGAGCTGCCGGGCACGATCACGGTCAAGGAGCTCGGTGAGCTGCTTGGCGTCAATCCGGCCGACATCATCCGCGAGCTGATCAAGAGCGGGATCTTCGCCACGATCAACCAGCTCGTCGATCGCGATACTGCGTCGCTCGTCGCGGGCGAGCTCGGCTACGAAGTCGCCGAGATCGAGGCGTCGACCAATGGCGCCGGGGCCGACGAGGCGGACGGCCAGGTTACCGAAGCGACGAAGGAGGTCCTCTACGAAGAGGACGATCCGGCGCTGCTCCAGCCGCGGGCCCCGATCGTGACCGTGATGGGTCACGTCGACCACGGGAAGACGAGCCTGCTCGATGCGATCCGGACCACCGAGGTGGCGGCCGGGGAGCGCGGCGGCATCACCCAGCACATCGGGGCGAGCGAGGTCATCCACGACGGCAAGCGCGTCGTCTTCCTCGACACCCCCGGCCACGAGGCGTTCACCGCGATGCGTGCCCGCGGCGCCCGCGTGACCGACATCGCCGTGGTCGTGGTCGCTGCCGACGACGGGGTCATGCCCCAGACGCTCGAGGCGATCAGCCATGCCAAGGCGGCCAAGGTCCCGATCATCATCGCGCTCAACAAGATCGACAAGCCCGACGCCAACCCGGAGCGCGTCAAGACCGAGCTGACCGAGGCCGGGATCGTCGTCGAGGAATACGGTGGCGACGTGCCGCTCGTGCCGGTGTCGGCCAAGACCCGGGTCGGGCTCGACGAGCTCATCGAGATGATCCTGCTCGTGGCCGATCTCCAGGAGCTGAAGGCAAACCCGAAGCGCGACGCGGTCGGCACGATCGTCGAAGCGAAGCTGGACAAGGGCCGAGGCGCCGTTGCGACCGCATTGGTCCAGACCGGTACGCTCAAGGTCGGCGACGTCATCGTCGTCGGCGAGACGTTCGGGCGCGTCCGCGCGCTCGAGAACGACAAGGGCAAGCGGGTCACGAAGGCTGGTCCCGCGACCGCCGTCGTCATCCTCGGGCTCTCGGACGTCCCGCAGGCGGGCGATGTCCTCCGGGTCGTCGGTGACGAGAAGGCCGCACGCGCGATGGTCGAGACCCGCAAGGCGGAGACCGCCGCAAAGAGCGGGGAGGGGAGTGGTCGCGCCACCCTCGAGGACCTATACAAGCAGATCCAGGCCGGTCAGGCAAAGGAGCTGCGGATCATCCTCAAGGCCGACGTCTCGGGTTCGCTGGGTGCCATCACCCACGCCCTCGAGCAGCTCGACCAGGTCGAGATCCGGCTCAACATCCTGCTCGAAGCCGCGGGCGACATCACCGACAACGACATCATGCTGGCGGCCGCCTCGAACGCGATCGTAGTCGGCTTCAACACCCGGATCACCGAGACGGCGCGTCGCGCCGCCGAGGCAGAAGGGGTCGACGTCCGCCTCTACGACATCATCTACAAGCTGACCGATGACGTCGACGCGGCGCTCAAGGGACTGCTCGAGCCGGAGATCATCGAGGTCGTCGAGGGCCGGGCGGAGGTCCGCCAGATCATCCGCGTCGGGAAGAACACGGTCATCGCCGGTTCGTTCGTCACCGACGGGCGGATCGTTCGCAGTGGCAATGCCCGCGTTTGGCGAAGCTCGAAGGTCATCGCCACGGACCGGATCGAATCGCTCCGGCGCTTCCGCGACGACGTCCGCGAAGTGCAGGCGAACTACGAATGCGGCATCCAGCTCGCCAACTTCCACGAGATCCAGGAAGGCGACGTGATCGAGTGCTTCACCTCGCAGACCGTCAGTCGGGTAGCGGCCAGCTAACGATGGTCGCCGCTGGGGCGCCCGATCCGCGCGTTGCTCGCTCCGCTCGTTCGCTCACGCACCGTGGGGTACGCTCACTCTCGTGCTCCCGCGCGCCTTCGCCTGGAACGTTTGAGCGCCGGCACGCGGTCTCGCCGGTCTGATGAGCGCGCGGACAGAACGGGTCGACGAGCTGCTCCGGCAGGAGATCGGGGCGATTGTGAGTCGGGAGGTCGCCGATCCGCGGATCGGGTTTGCGACGATCACGTCGGTCGAGACGACCGACGACCTGCGACATGCCAGGGTCTGGGTCAGCGTCATCGGGCAGCCGGCCGAGCGTCATGCCGCGCTGACGGCGCTGCGTCATGCCATGCCGTTCGTCCGGCACGAGCTTGGGTCGCGCCTGCGGATGCGACGGATCCCGGATCTTCACGTCCATCTCGACGACACCGCCGAGCGTGGCACCCGCATCCTCCAGATGCTCGCCGAGCTCGAGACCGGGTCGATCCCGGAGCCGGACCTCCCGGTCGCGGAATCGCTGCCCACCCCTGTCGCGCGCGTCCCGCGCGAGTACGACCTCCCCGAGGAACCACCTTCGGCGGTCTTCGTGCCGCCGACCGGACGCCCGGGGCGCAAGCGACCCGGCGCACGCCCGACCTCACCGCGCAAGGGCGCCCGGTGAGCGTCGATCTCGCGCCCTATCTGGACGCCGTTCCGCAAGCCGTCGTCGATCGCATTCGGGGCGCCAGGCGCGTTCTCGCGGTCAGCCACGAGAACCCCGATGCGGACACGCTCGGGGCGACGCTCGGCGTGGTCCGTCTGGTCGAGGCCCTCGGCGGTACAGCGGACGCGGTCTGCACGGACGCGGTTCCGCCCCTCTACGACTTCATCGCCGGGATCGAGCGCTTTCGCACCGACCCCGCCATCGAGGCGCCGTACGACCTGCTGGTCATCTCCGACTGCGGTTCGCTCGAGCGGATCGGCGACGTGGCCGCGCGCCACGCCGAGCTGTTCGATAAGCTCCCGCGGGTCATCATCGACCACCATGCCTCCAACGATGCAGCGGGTGACGCCGACTGGATCGACCCGCATGCCGCCGCGACGTGCGAGATGGTGACCCTCCTGGCGGGTCGGCTTGGCGTCGACCTCGGCGAGGGCGAGGGTGCCTTGGCAGCGGCGCTGATGGCCGGGATCGTCATGGACACTGCGACCTTCGCACATCCCAACGCGACGCCGCGAACGCTCGTCGTGTCGGCTGCGCTGATCGAAGCGGGTGCGCCACTCTCGGACATCTCGCGGCGCCTCTACCGGACGAAGCCCGACGCCCAACTCCGGCTGTTCGGGATCGTGCTGGATCGGCTCGAGACCGCCGACGACGGACGGATCGTCTGGTCGAGTCTGACCGACGCCGACGTCGCCGCGACCGGCGCCGAGCGGGCACATTCGGAGGGAATCATCGACCTCCTCTCGCAGGCGGAGGCCGCCGAGGTCGCGATCCTGTTCAAGCAGTCGGGGACGGCCACCAGGGTCAGCGTCCGGACACGCCCGGGCGGCGTCGACGCAACCGTCCTGACCGGGCGGTTCGGTGGCGGGGGTCATGCGCGCGCGGCGGGTGCCTCGATCGAGGCACCGCTCGCCGAAGCGCGTCCCCCCGTGCTCGCCGAGGCGACGCGTCTCGTCGCCGCGCTGACTCGCTGACCGTGGCGCACGCCTCGCTCGGTCCCGGGCTCGACGGCATCCTCATCGTCGCCAAGCCTGCCGGCCCGACCTCGCACGACATCGTCGCCCTCGTCCGGCGCCTGGCCGCCACCAAGCGGGTCGGTCATGGGGGAACGCTCGACCCGTTTGCGGCCGGGGTGCTGCCGATCTTCCTCGGGCATGCGACCCGGATCGTCGAATACCACCTGGGCGACCGGAAGGCGTATCGGGCGACGGTCTGCTTCGGTGCGTCCTCGACGACCGACGATCTCGAGGGCGAGCTGACGCCCGCCGAGGAAGCCGCGCCGACGGAGGCAGCGGTCGTCGAGGCACTCCCCGGATTGACCGGCGCGATCTCGCAGCGACCACCCGCCTACAGCGCGATCAAGGTCGGCGGCCGCCGTGCCTATGCCATGGCGCGTTCCGGGGAGACCGTCGAGCTTGCCAACCGGGCCGTGACGATCGATTCGCTCGACCTCGTCTCGTGGGACGGCACCGACCCCGATCGTCCGATCGCGGTGATCGATGTGGGCTGCTCGGCCGGGACCTACATTCGGGCGCTCGCTCGCGATCTCGGCGAATCGCTAGGAAACGCGGCATATCTCGGGGCGCTGAGCCGCACCGCGTCCGGGCCGTTCACGCTCGGGGACGCGACACCGCTCGAGGCGATCCGGACCGCGGCCTCGGGGGGTCCCGAGGGCCTCACGCCGTTCCTCCTTCCGCTCGACCGCGGTCTCGACGCGTTCCCGACCGTGACGCTCACGCCCGAAGAGTTGACCGCGGTCGCCCGTGGCCAATTCATCCGCCCGGCCGGCGGGCTCCCCGGACCGGCCGATCACTATCGCCTTCGCGACGAGGCCGGGACGCTCGTGGCGATCGCCTCGGGTGCTGCCGGACGACTCGCCCCCGACAAGGTCTTCATCGCGCCACCGACCGCGCTGCCCGTCGCCTGAAGGCAGCGATGGACGTAATCGAGGGGATCGATGCCCTGCCTCCCTCGCTCGGTCCCATCTTCGTCGTCGTCGGCGTCTTCGACGGCCTCCATCTCGGGCATGCGTACCTGCTCGACCACCTCGTCGCCGAGGCGGCAGCCCGGGATGCCCGGCCGACCGTCCTCACCTTCGACCACCATCCCGACGAGGTCCTCACCGGCGTGGCCCCGCCGCTCCTGCTCGATCCAGGAGAGCGACTCGAGCGGCTCGAAGCCGCCGGCGTGGAGATCACGACCGTCCAGCCGTTCAACGAGGCTCTGCGCCGGACGACGTACGGCGAGTTCGTGGCCCGGATCCGGGAACGGGTGACGCTGACCGGTTTCCTGGTCACGCCCGACACGGCCTTCGGTTTCGAGCGACGCGGAACGCCGGCGGCGTTGGCAGCGCTTGGCGAACGCGCCGGGTTCGATGTCGTCGTCGTTCCGACCTTCAGCCTCGACGGCCTCGAGGTCCGGAGCTCGGCGATCCGCGACGCGATCGTGACCGGCGACCTGACGACTGCCGCCCGCCTGCTCGGACGGCCGGTCACGCTCAGGGGCTCGATCGAGGCCGCCGCCGACGGCCGGTCACGCCTTGCGTTCAACCTGCCGGTCGCGCTGCCGCCCGATGACGACTACGCGGCGACGGTCGCCGACGACGCGGTCACGCTGCGGATCGAAGGCGGCGATGCCTACCTGGTCGGGGCACGACCAAACGGGCGTGTGACGGTCACGCTGCGCGCCGCCTGACCCCGAAGAGCGAACGCCCGTCAGCGGGCTCAGTTCCCGCCGAGGATCTCCGGGGCGTCGTCCGCCCTGCGTCCGGCGCCGGGTGGCTCCTCGATGCGGTCATCCGCTTCCCAGGCCGGCTCGCCGGTGTCGTGATGCCGTTCCCGGCCGGCCTCGCGCCGGTCGTGTCGTGGCGCGGGCTCGGGTGCGGTGGCGTCCGGCGCCCCCAGGAGCGCTCGCCTGATCCTCGAAAGCAGTGACATCAGGTACCTGGCCTCCAGAGGGGTTCAGCCACGCCTCGCTCGTGGTTCTCGTAGCGGGCCATGACGAACAGGGCGTCCGACAGGCGATTGAGGTAGGGGAGGACGGTCGGGCCGATCGTCTCGTCGCGGGCCAGGGTTGTGACGGCGCGCTCGGCGCGGCGGCAGACGGTCCGTGCGACATGGAGCTGGGCAGCGCCTCGCGACCCGCCCGGCAGCAGGAAGTTGGCGAGTGGTCCCACGATCTCGTTGAGCTCGTCGATGAGCCGCTCGAGCTGATCGATGTGACGGGACTCGACGGTGGGGACGGGATGGCGGGCCTGGCTCGTCGCCGGCGTGGCGAGATCGGAGCCGAGGTCGAACAGCTCGTTCTGGATGCGCGGCAACTCCGCGGCCAGGCGCTCGCACAGGCCGGTCGCGAGCGCCACGCCGATCTGCGAGTTGAGCTCGTCGACGGTCCCGTACGTTTCGACCCGCAGAGAGTCCTTCGGGACGCGCTGACCGCCCCCAAGCCCGGTCATGCCCTCGTCGCCGGTCTTCGTGTAGATTCTGTCCAGCCGCGGCATGCGAACATTGTCTCGCAGCGGACCCGGTCGTGGTGCGATGGCCCGGCACGGACAGCGTTTGCCGCGATTCGGCGAGCCTGCTACCATCCGTCGGTCATAGATGGAAGACATCACGTCACAA
>JBDTNS010000092.1:0-7659 GCA_039933675.1 Chloroflexota bacterium | reverse complement strand
CCTTCTCCTTGACGACCTGGGCGCCCTGGACGTCGATCTTGAGGATGACGTCGCGCCCCGCCGCAAGGGCCTCACGGACCTGCCGGCGTGGGGTGCCATACCAGTTGCCGTGGACCTCATTCGCCTCGAGGAACTCGCCGGCGGCCCGCTGGGCGGCGAACGTCTCGCGGTCGAGGAAGTGGTAGTCGACGCCGTCGGCCTCGCCCGGGCGCGTCGCGCGCGTGGTGCACGTGACGACGTAGTGGTATTCGGGATCGTGCGGGCGCCCCCGCAGCGCGTCGATGATCGTATCCTTTCCGACTCCGCTCGGGCCCGAGATGATGACGAGCATCGCGCCGTTGCGCGCGTCCATGGGCTCGATCGGTTCGGGCACCTCGGTCATCGGACGACCGTCCGCAGGTCGTCGAGGACGGATTCGAGCTCGGGAGGCAGCCCGGCCTCCGCACGGATCAGGTGGCCGTCCGACGGCGAGGTGAGCTCGATCCGCCAGGCGTGGAGGAAGAGGCGACCGAGGCCCGCCGGGCCGCGGCGCGACGTTCCGGTGCCGTAGACGGGATCGCCCGCAACCGGATGCCCGATCGCGTCGAGGTGGACGCGGATCTGGTGGGTCCGCCCCGTCACGAGATCGAGCTCGAGGAGCGTCCACTGCGCGAAGCGTTCGCGGACCCGATAGCCGGTGACCGATGGCCGGCCATCGGGAACCACGGCCATCTTCGTGCGGTGTCTCGGGTCGCGCCCGATCGGCGCCTCGATCCGCCCGACGGCCGCCGAGACCCTTCCCTGGACCAGCGCGAGATAGGTCTTCTTGACCCGCCGCGCCTTGAGCTGGGCCATGATCGAGGCCTGCGCCGTGTCGTGGCGGGCGACCATCAGGAGCCCGCTCGTGTCGCGGTCGAGCCGGTGGACGATCCCGGGCCGCTGGACGCCGGCGATCCCGCCCCAGGTCGACCCGTCGCCGTGGGCAAGCAGGGCGTTGACGAGCGTCCCGTCCGCATGCCCGGGTGCGGGGTGGACGACGAGGCCCGCCGGCTTGTCGAGGATGAGCAGGTCGTCGTCCTCGTAGACGATCGTCAGCGGGATCTCCGGCGCCGGGGCGAGCTCGAGCGCGATGGGCTCGGGGACGTCGAGGCGCAGCTCCGGGCCGCCGCCGACGATCGTGTTCGCCTTGAGCGGCTCGCCGTCGGTCGTCAGCCGGCCATCGGAGATGAGCTTCTGGACGTAGCTTCGCGACAGGCCGGTCGCATCGGCGACATAGCGATCCACGCGACCGCCCGGACCGTCTGGGACGCGCATCGTCCGGATGCCCGGGGCGTAGGTCGGATCAACCATCGGACGGTACTTCGGTGAGGTCCGACAACGCGGGAAAGATCGCGGCGGCGATGAGCATGAGGATCGCGAGAGTGATCGCCGAATCCCCGACGTTGAACGTGAAGAAGCGAAGGTCGCCGATCCCGAGGTCGACGAAGTCGACGACGTAGCCGAGCCGCAACCGATCGGCCAGGTTGCCGATCGCACCGCCGAGCAGGAGCCCGAGCGCGATCGACAGATAGCGGCTCCGACCGGCTTTCGCGTGGTAGCCGACGATCAGTCCGACCACGACGAGCGAGACGATCCCGAACAGAATCGCGTTGTCGCGGAAGAGCCCGAACAGCGCCCCCGAGTTCCGGCTGAATACGAGACGCGCGTAGTCGCCGATCACGTGGACGACCTCGCCTGGCGACACATTCGCCACCAGCCAGGCCTTCGTCAGCTGATCCACGACGAGGACCGCCACGGCGACCCCGGCGAAGACGAGCCAATGCGCCCCGGTCCGGGCCGTGCCCTTCCTCGAGGCGAGCCGGGTGTCGTCAACCGCGGACCCGGCCGTCGGGACCTCGCCGGGCGCGTCGAGATTCATGCTCGGCCCCCGTCGGTGCCGCGGCGGCGGAGCGCGATCCGGGCGACACCGCCGTTCAGTTCGACGGTGCCACGGACCGCGTCGGCCGGCGGGTCGCCCCCCGCGATCTCGGCCAGCGTGTCGCCGGCCACGCCGGGGAGCTGGCTCGCGACCGCCTCGGGGAGACCGTCGACCCACAGGTCGATCCGATCGTCGAGCGCCAGCGCAGCCTCGCGACGAAGGTCCTGGATCGCGCGGGCCAGCTCGCGAGCATCGCCTTCGGCGACGAGCTCCGGCGTCAGACTGGTGTCGAGCACAACCACCAACCCATCGTGGTGCGCGACCGCCGTGCCCGGCCGGGGCGTCGCCTGGATCTCGACCTCATCGGGCGCCAGCGTCACGCCCGCGAGCGTGACGGACCCATCGGCCTCGAACGTCACGTCGCCCGCCCGGGCCGCGGCCATGACCGCGGGGATCGTGGATCCGAGCCGCTTCCCGATCTTGGGCAGGAGCGGTTTCACGCGACGCTCGACGAGCGCGGAATCGTCCGCGATGACAACGACCCGTTTGACGTTGATCTCGCCGGCGATCAGATCGAGCAGGTCCTGGTCGATCTGGAGACCGCGATCCGGGAGGGCAAGCCAGGCAGTCGCCAGCGGCTGGCGCGTCTTGAGATGGGCCGTGCTTCGGAGCGTCCGGGCGAGATCGACCGCGCCCTGCGCGATCGCCATCGACGACTCGAGACCGTCATCGCGGTGGCCGGCGAGGTCCGCGGTCGGCCACGCCGTCAGGTGGACGCTGTCGGGCTCGTCGGGCAGAACAGTCATCACCAGGTTGGCGTAGAGCGAATCGGCGAGGAACGGCAGGGTCGGGGCGAGCATCCGCGCCGTCGCGACCAGCGCCTCGTGGAGCGTGGCGAACGCGGCATCCTGGTCGCGCGGGTCGTCCGAGCGCGAGAACCGTCGCCGGGAGAGCCGGAGATACCAGGTCGAGAGACCGTCGAGATAGCCGGACAGCGCCCGCGTCGCGCCGAGCGCGTCGACATCGAGCAGGCGCGCCTCGACGGTCGCCGCCGTCCCGGCCGCCCGGGAGAGGATCCAGCGGTCGAGGATCGGCCGCTCCCCGACGGGCGGCGGTGACTCAACCGGGCTCCACCCGGCAAGGCGGGCATATGTCACGAAGAAGGCGTAGACATTCCACAGGATGAGCAGCTCGCGGCGTGCCTCGTCCGCCGCATGCCAGCCGAAGCTGATGTTCTCCTCGGGGCGGGCCTTGGCAAACATCCAGCGCATGACGTCGACGCCCATCCGGTCGGCCGCCTCGTCGAACTCGATGGCATTGCCCCAGCTCTTGTGCATCTGGCGGCCATCCTCGGCGACCACCAGCGCGTAGCCGAAGATCGTCTTGAACGGCGGCTCGCGGCGGAGGACCGTCGACATCGCGAGCATCGAGTAGAACCAGTTGCGGAACTGGCCGGGAAAGCTCTCGCTGATGAAGTCGGCCGGGAACCACTGCCGCCAGTACTCGGGATCTTCGCGCTCGTGGAGCGTCGAGAACGGGACGATCCCGGCGTCGAGCCACGGGTTCCCGACGTCCCTGATCCGCTCGACGGGTCCGCCGCAGCCCGAACATGCGATTTTCACGGCGTCCACGAACGGCCGGTGCGGGGTGTGGCCCTCGAACTGCTCCCAGCCCTCGACGGCCCGCTCGCGGAGCTCCTCCCGGCCGCCGATCACTTCGACCGTCCCGCACGCGGAACAGTCGTAGATCGGCAGCGCGAGCCCCCAGTACCGTTTCTTGCTGATCATCCAGTCGTGCATGTTGCGGAGCCAATCGAGCTCGCGCTCGTGCCCGAAATCGGGGATCCAGCGGATCTGGTCGACGACCTCCATGATCTGGTAGCGGAGGCTGGCGTCGACCTGCTCCTTCGTCAGCGTCTCGCGCGGCTGGTCGTAGAGCGGACCCATGCTGATGAACCATTCGTCGACGAGCCGGAAGACGAGCGGCGTCCCGCACCGCCAGCAGTGCGGGTAGCGGTGCGTGATCGTCTCGAGCCGGTAGAACCGGCCGGTTCGCTTGAGGTGCTCGATGATCGGATCCGCAACGTCGCGGACGTCGCTCCCCGACAGGTTCCCGAACCCGTCGACGAAGATCCCCGATTCGTCGAGCGGCGCCACGACCGGGAGGCCGAGCGCCTTGCCGAGCTGGAAGTCTTCGGCGCCGCAGCCGGGCGCGATGTGGACGATCCCGGTCCCCTCGTCCTCCCCGACCTCGTTCCACGGGACGACGAGATGCTCGTACGGGCGAGCCGGCGCGTCGCTCGTGCCCGCGACGAAGGCGGCCCGGACCGCGGCGAGGTCGTCGAACGGGCCTTCGTACCGCCAGCCGATCATGTCGGTCCCCGCGACCTCCTCCAGGACCTCGAACGGGCCCTCGAGCGCCGTCTTGAGCGTCCCCTTCCCGACCCAGAACTCGTTGCCGCCCTGGCGGACCCGGACGTAACGGAGTGACGGCCCGACTGCGGCCGCCACGTTCGAGGTCAGCGTCCAGGGCGTCGTCGTCCAGACGAGGAGCGACTCGCCCGGCCGGTCGACGAGCGGGAAGCGCACCGTCAGACCGGGATCCTCGCGATCCTGGTAGCCCTCGTTCATCTCGGTCTGTGACAGCCCGGTTCCGCACCGCGCGCACCACGGCATCGTGTCGTGGCCCTTGTAGAGCCAGCCGCGTCGGTGGACCTCCGCGAGGAACCCCCAGATGAGGTCGTTGTTTTCGTTGCTGAACGTGAAGTAGCTGCCCCCGGTGTCGGGCATCCCGAGCCGTCCGACGAGCATCTCGACGGTGTCGGTCACCGGCCCGTCCCGTCCCTGGATCGTGGTAACAGCGGATGGATCGGCTCCGAGCAGCTCGCCCAGCCGGCGCAGCTCGTCCGGTTCGTTCCAGTCCATCCACATCCCGAGCCGGATCGACTGCTCGGTCTGGCGGGCGGCGAAGGTCAGGACGCGCTGCTTGCAGAGCGTGACGAACTCGGCGATCCCGAAGGCCTCGATATCCCGCTTCGAGGTGAAGCCGAGGTCGCGCTCGACGTTGACCTCGACCCACAGACCCTGGCAATCGAAGCCGTTCTGGTAGCGCTCGTCCTCGCCGAGCATGGCGTGAAAGCGCTGGTAGAGGTCCTTGTAGGCGCGGCCCCAGGCGTGGTGGACGCCCATCGGGTTGTTGGCCGTGATCGGTCCGTCGAGGAAGCTCCATCTCCGGCCGCCGGCGTTCTGGGCGCGCAACCGGGCGAAGGTCCGACGGTCGCGCCATTGGGCCAGGATCTCGTGCTCCTGGGCGACAAAGTCGGGCTTCGAGTTGACGGGACGGAACATTCGGCCTCGAGATCGGGACGGCGAGAAAACGGTCGCTTGGCGCCGGTGCTCGTTTGGACGGGTGCTTGTATCCTACCCGCGATGCACGAACCTGAGGGCGCACGGCCGCGCAGAAGGTCGCCGTTCGCGGCGGCATTCCTCTCCCTGATCTTCCCGGGCCTCGGCCAGCTGTACGCCGGTGCACCGATGCGTGCGATCGCCTTTGCCGCCGGTCCAATCCTCGCCCTGGCCCTGAGCGCCGGGCTGGTCCTCCGGGTCGATCGAATCGCGCTCCTCGGATTCCTCATCGATCCGGGCGTCCTCGATGCGGTCTTCATCCTGAATCTGTTCGTTCTCGTCTACCGGTTCGTCGCGATCGTCGATGCCTATCGCATCGCCGAGTACCTCAACGTCTCGACGATATCGGGCGACGGCCGAGCCGGCCGGATCCGCCTCGGGCGCGATCCGATCTCGATGGCGGGGCTTCTCGCCGTCATCCTCGTCATGGCCGGGAGTCACGTCGTCGTCGCCCGGTACGACATCCTCGCCAAGGGCGTCGTCGACAACGGCTGCATCTTCCTCAGCGATCCGACGAAAGCCTGCAGCCTCGATGCCTCGGCCTCGCCGGGGAGCTCGACCGGCGGGAGCGCCAACCCCTCCGCCGGAGCGACCGATACGCCCGACCCGGCCGAGACGCCCACCGGCAGCGCCGTACCGAACGCCTCGACCCCCCCGTGGGACGGCAAGCAACGGCTGAACATCCTGCTGGTCGGCGCCGACCAGCGCCCGAACGACAACACGTTCAACACCGACACCCTGATCGTCGTCTCGATCGACCCGCTGACCAAGCAGGTGGCGCTGTTCAGCCTGCCGCGCGACACCGCCAACATCCCGACCCCGCCGGGCAAGGCGCACCAGGCCTTCGGCCCGGTCTATACCAAGAAGATCAATGCCTGGTGGACCTCGGTCCACCTTCGGACGGACCTCTTTCCCGGGATCGTGAAGAACGGGACGGTCGGGTTCAACGGGCTGAAGGCAATCCTCGGCAACCTCTACGGTCTGGACATCAAGTACTTCGTCGAGGTGAATTTTGACGGCTTCAGGCAGGTCGTCGACACGATGGGCGGGGTGAGCGTCAACGTCCAGATCCCGGTCTCCGACGACCGCTTCCCGTCGATCAACGGCGGCCTGCGACGCGTCTACATCCCGAGCGGGATTCAGCACATGGACGGCCTCCAGGCGCTCCGCTATGCGCGCTCCCGTCACGGCGGCGGGAGCGACTTCGACCGCGGTGCGCGCCAGCAGCGGCTCCTCCTCTCGATGCGCGAGCAGGCCGATCCGGTGGCGCTCATCCCGCGCCTTCCGCAACTCATCACGGCCCTGTCGTCGGCCGTTTCCACGGACATCCCGACGAACCAGCTCGCGCCGCTCCTCGGCCTCGCCGGCCAGGTCGACACGAAGAACATTCGGTCGTATGTCTTCGCGCCGCCCTTCTACGGAACAGAGACGCCACCGAGCGCGCCGCTCTACTTCGTCAACCCTGACATCGCCAAGATCCGCGCCGCGGTGGCCGACGCGTTCACGGCCAACCCGGCCGATGAGGCGACCCGCCAGACGCTCGCCGCGGAAGGTGCCGGCATATGGGTCCTCAACGGGACCGCCGATGCCGGTCGCGGGACCCGGGTTGCGAGCTACCTCGACTTCCACGGCGTCGCGGCCTCTGCGCCGCGGGAGCGACCGGCGGATCCCGTCCCGGCGAACACGACGATCGTCGCCTACAACGGCGCCGAGACGAAGTTCCTCGCGACGATCGCCTATCTCCAGACGACGTTCGGGGTCACCGTGACAACCAGGATTGATCCAGCCATCCGGACCGACATCATCGTCACCATCGGCATCGCGACGCCGGAGCTCGACGCTCCGGCCGGCCCCTGAGGGCGCTCCTCTATTCGATCGGCGTGAGCCAGTGGGCGTACTCGGGGAGCCGGCCGCGGACGGCCTCGAAGTAGCGATCGCGGACGATCCGGCCGATCGGTCCGACCTCGCCCGATCCGACGGCACGGTGGTCGATCTCCGCGATCGGGGAGATCTGGACGCCGGTCCCGCACAGGAACATCTCGTCGGCGATATACAGCTCGGACCGGTCGATCGAGCGAATCTCGACCGGGATGCCCGCGTCGCCGAGGAGCTCGATGACCGCCTTGCGGGTGACCCCCTCGAGCAGGTCGTCGCTGACCGGCGGCGTCAGTGCCACGCCGTCGCGAACGACGAACACGTTCGCCGCCGATGCCTCGTTGACGTGGCCGCCGGCGGTCAGCACGATCGCCTCGTCGAAGCCGTTCAGTTCGGCCTCCGACTTCTGGAACGCCATGTTCACGTACCCACCGACGATCTTGCCGCGGGCCGGGAGCGCCTCGTCGGCGTTGCGCCGCCAGG
>JBDTNS010000091.1:0-7673 GCA_039933675.1 Chloroflexota bacterium | reverse complement strand
CACGTAGAACGCTTCGGTGGCGTCGTGGTGGATGTGGAGCGGCGGTCCGAAGCCGGGTGGCTCGTCCGCCTCGAGGAGCGAGAACGCACCGTTCGTGTCGGTGGTCGCCGCCTTGATCGTCATGCGAAACCCGCCGAGGTCGATCTGCCGGCCCTCGCCCGGTCGCAAGATCAACGCTCCGGCCGGCACGTCATTCACGCTGGCCTCCGAGTTACGTCCAGGGTCGAATCCATGATCTCTCGATCCCCCGCTAGATCGGCTCGGCACGGTCGCCGGCGAGCAACATCTGGGACACCTGGCGGAAGCCGTATATCGTCCCGGCGTCGACCGGCTCGAAGACCCAGCAGACATCGAACCGGTCGTCAGGCCAGGTCGTCGGCGTGGTCGCCGGGTCGCCCGTGAGGGCCGCCGCGATGAGCGGGATGACCTTGTGCTCCCACGCCACGAGGACGGCTCCATCGCAGCCTCGGATTGCGGAAACCAGCTCGCCGATCTCCGACTTGAGGAACCGGTCGTCGATCGCGAGGCCGAGATGCTCGCTCAGCGGCTCGAGCGTTTCGCGCGGTCGCCGGCTCAGGCTGGTCGTCTCACCGACGCGCGAGGCGAAGAGGTGCGATGGCGTCGCAGGCACACCGCCGCTCGCCCTGTCCGTAGGTGGTGAGAACAGCGCCACGAGGGCGCCGGCACGTTGCCACCCGCGGACGATCAGCGACTCAGGGTCCCGACTGCCATCGATGGCCACTCCGAGTGGTGGGACGCCCCCGAGTTCCTTTTCGGCATGACGCAGGATCGTCACGGTCGGCAGCATCGACGCACCGTACCATCGACGCGATGTCGACCGAATCGATCCTCGCGCTCGGACTCTGCGTCCTGTCGCTGGGGTTGCTGGTCCGACTTGCGCCGAGCGCAATTCGGAGCTGGCAGATCTATTCGGGGACCGGACAACGGCACCAGGAGGACGCCGGCGACCGGGCACCCGTGGCCCCGCCCAACGTCGAGGATCGGATCGCCCTGCTCGCGGCGTCCGGCTATCGGCCGATCGGCGTCACTCGCCTGGATCTGCCCGTCGGCGAGCGGTCGCCTGGATCGTCGGGGCCGATGACGGCGAGTCGTACGCCATGCTCGTCGGCGGCCTGACCGGCGTCCCGCTCACCGCGATCTACTCGGCGTGGCTCGACGGGACATGGCTCGGCAGACGCTCCGCAACATGCTGCCGGCGCTCCTCGCGGTAGGGACTCTGGTGGTCGCCCTGATCCTGCTGGTCCTGACCTGGCGGTAGGTGGGCGGAACCATCGATCCGATCTCGCGTCCTTGGGCCATGCGACGACGCTTCTTCTGCCTGAGCCTTGCGTTGGCGGCAATCCTGTTTGGCGCCTGTTCGGGCGGACCGGCGTCGAGCGGGGCGCCGAGCGGCGCGGGCAAGGGGCTCGATGGGAAGACCTATTTGTCGACCGCCGTCCAGGGCGCCGTCCTCGCCGGCGGGACCCGGATCCGGCTCTCGTTCACGAACGGCAGCATCAGCGCCAGCGGTGGCTGCAACACGATGGGCGGCAGCTACACGATCACGGGCGGCCGGCTTGCGGCGACCCAGATGTCGATGACGGACATGGGTTGCGACCCGGCGCGAAACCTGCAGGATCAATGGCTGGCGAAATTGCTTGGCGGGGCCACCGTGGCCCTCGCAGGCGACACGCTGACGCTCACCCAGGGCCCGATCCAGGTCACGCTCCTCGATCGGAAGGTCGCCGATCCAAACTGGCCGCTCGAGGGCACCCGCTGGGTGCTCGACGGAATCCTGTCCAATGACACCGCATCGAGCGTCCCGGCCGGGGTGACCGCCTCGATCCGCATCGCCGACGGCCGGATCGCGGTCGAAACCGGCTGCAACAGCGGCGGCGGAACGATCGAGGTGCAGCCCGCGACGCTCAAGATCGGCAAGATCGGGTCGACGTTCAAGCTGTGCCCGCCCGAAACTTCATTCGTCGAGCGGGCACTCACCGGTGTCCTTGCCAACACGGTGAACTACGCCATCGATGCAGACGTCCTCACCATTTCCTCGGGGAACGCCGGCCTCACCTTCCGGGCAACGCCCTAGGAAGCGAGCGGCGGCGCGGCGCGCTGACGCGTCATCCGGGCGATCGCTTTCGCCGTACCAGACCGGCGACAACGACGAACCCGGCCAGCATTGCGAACGCGACAAGGACAACCGGTGTCGCGGAGCCGCCCGACGATCTGACGGCGCCGGCATCGATGACCGCGTTCGCGACCGCCGACTGAGGCGGATCGATGACGTCGACAATGGCCGTTGCGGCATTCGGCGTCAGACTCTTTGACGGGGTCGGGGTCGCGGCCGCCGGGGACGCCAGGACCGACGCTGGCCGGGCGGTCGCCGCGGCCGCCGGCTTACTGGCCGGTTTCGTGGCGGCACTCGCCGCCGCCGCCGCAGCCGGGATCGGCTGGACCGAGACCCACTCGCCCTCCCAGGCCATCCCCACCCGCGCGTAGTGCCACGGTGTGAAGAAACCCTTGAGCTGGGTCGGCGTAAGCTTCGTGTCGGGCCGCATGTCGTACCCGTTCGACCGGCTCTGCAGCCCCCACAACGGCCCGACGACGCGGACGCTCGTGACCGTGAACCGCGTCGTCACGGCAGGATCGGCGGTCGCGGTGAACCCGGTCAGGATCCAGGCGTGGTTGCCGTGCGAGACGGTGAGCGCCACCGGCAGGTAGGTCTTGCGCAAGTTCGTGACCGCGGATCGCAGCGCGGCGTCAAAGCTGCGACTCGCGACGAGCCGGTAGCGGCGGTCGACGTAGTGCCGCAGGCCGACCGTCCAGCCGGCGGGATCGACACCGTCGGAGACCGGGATCGCGTACCGGTTGCGCGCCCGCATGTAGTCGAAGTAGCGCTGCTGGCTCGCCTTCGTGTGATCGGCCGCGCGATCGACGATGTTGCGGATGATCTGAACGTCGGCGGCCGTGCACCAGAGCCACGTCTTCTGCGTCGTGAAGACGCCGGTCCGATACAGGTCGATGCCACCGGTCCAGCGCGACAGCGCCGAAACCGACGCGCCGCCCAGCGACGCCGAACCGCCAACCACGACGGCGGCGAGCAGCGCCGCGATCACGAACCGCACGATCGACCCGGAACGGAATGGACGCGCCATCGACCTTATCGTGGCCCCGATCGGGCGATCCTGCCAACCGAGTCGGTCAGATCCAGAACGTGTCGTGGCGCCGGTAGGGCTGTCAGGGAGTGCGCGAGGACCGACCAGGCGTTCTGGGCGCGCTGGTGCCTCGCCGACACCCGGGTCACCGTCGCGATCCCGGCAACCGCGCACCTCGAGCACGCGCGCGCGAACGTCGAGGCCGCCTCGCGACCGCCGATCGACGACGACCTGCGCGAGCGAATCGGCCGGCACGCAGTGGGATCCTAGCCCTCGCTGAGGACCGAGATGATGTTGCCGGCGGGATCCGTGAACCAGGCGATCGTCGGCCCCTGCCCGCGGGCGATCCCCTTCTCGTCCTGCTCGGCGTGCGGGTAGCGCTCCATCCGGATCCCGGCGGCGACCAGTTCGTCGACCGCCGCATCGACGTTGGGGACCACGAAGTTGAGGACCGTGTACGTCGCCGGGACGTGGTCCGGCTTCGGGTAGACCATGACCGGCGCGCCACCACCGATGTGGAGTTCGAGGAGCCCTGCCTCGCGCCCGTCTCGGACGTCGAGACCGAGCCTCGTCCCATAGAACTGCCGCGCGGCCTCCGTATCGGGCACCCCGAAGCTCGAGAACGCCTTGCTGCCGTTGAGCATGTCGTGTGCTCCTTCATTGGGATCGCGTGGTCACCGAGCCATGGTACCCACCCACTGAAATCCGGCCACAGGTACGGTCATCTCCCATCCAAGTAGGCCACTCGCGCCCGGGCCGTCCGCGCCGTACGGTTCCCCCATCGGTCAACGTCCTCGTTGATACGGGCCGACGACAATGGCAAACCCGTCGCGAGGCGGGGACGCAAAGCCACGGGCCTCTCGGAGGTAGCCGGGTTGCCGAACGGAGGGACCATGGAGGTCCAGCGATTCCCGCGTGCAAGGAACGCCATGCATGCGGCACTCACACTTGGCGCGGCCGTTGCCGTGTTGCTGTCAGCGGCGATGAGCGTTCACCGCTGAAGAACCGCGACCGCCGGGCGTCGCGTTCGGCGGCCGCGCCCCAATCCCGCCCACCCTCAAGCCTGACCTCGGTCAGGCTTTCTCGTTGTCTCCGGCCGGCGTCGTGCGCGCCTCGAAGCCTAGCTTGCGCGCCTGGCGGACGGTCAGCGGCTCGACCCGCCGCCAGGTGAACGCGGTCGCGATCGCGTCCCAGACGGCATCGATCTCCCAATAGGCACTGTGTGACCGCGGGAAGTCCTTCCCCGACTGGACCCGCAGATCGACGACGCTCGCGAGCCCATCGCTCCGCCGGAAGAGCGGCTCGGCCACGAACGACAGAAAGTCGCGCGTGTCGTAGATGTTGAGCCACGGGATCGCCAGGTACGGCGGGCTTGCCTCGTCGTACCGCATCGACGGGATGGCATCGAACGTGTAGAGGAGCGGCGCCTGCGACGCGACGGTCACGCACGCCTCGACCGGCGCCTCGGGCCAGCTCGCGAGCAGATCGACGAGCGCGATCCCGCCGAGGCTGAGTGCGATCGGGAGCACCGGCCGGCCACGCGCCCCCGCCACGGCCCGCTTCAGCTCCGCGCGCAGGATCTCGTGGACCGAGTCGCGATGCGGCCCGTAACCGATGACATCGGCCATCATCTGGGCACCGATCAGGTCGAGCAGGACGTCGCGCCGATGCTCGAAGTAGTTCGTGGCGATCTTGAGGACCGCATCCTTGCGCAGGCCGGCGCGCAGGATCGGGACCGGCATCGGTGACGGGCGGCCGCGCGGGATCGCCTGCTTCCACGTCCCCAGGCGAAGATCGGAATGCCGCCGCCACTCGGGCGCGACGATCGTGACGTCCCAGCCGCGGGCGCGGACCTGCTCCTCGATCCTGGCCACGTTCTCAACGAGGCCCTCGGACGTTTCGTTCGCTCCGTGGATGAAGAAGAGGACGCCGCTCGGTCTGGCCGGCGGTTGCGTCGTGGGGCGCGCCATCGACCGACGATACACGCCGCGCCCGCTAGCATCCCGCCATGTCCGCATCGCGAATCCCGAGGACGGGGGCCCAGGCCGCTGGCAGCCGCGATCGAACTCGCCGGCTCCGTCGCGGCCCCCACGCTGCCGCTCTCGATCGCGCTCTTCGCGCTCGCCGGGTTCGCGTTCGGGCCGGTCTATCCGCTGATCATGGCGGTCGCCGGCGATCGCTTTCCGGGCCGATCCGCTGCCGTCACCGGGTTCCTCGCGGGCTGTGCCGTGATCGGGGCGATCGTCTACCCGCCGTTGATGGGGTTCCTGTCGGTCGGCATTCCGGGCGGGATCGGCCTTGCCATCGCGATGGTCGGTGCCGCCGCGCTCTCACTCGGGACCGTCGTCGTCCTCGTCGTCCTCGTCGTCCTCGGTCGGCGCGAGCCTGATTTCCGGATCGCGGAGTAGGCTGAGCGGGTCAGACCCCGCACCGCGGTGCATCCATGACAACAGGCGAGCAACCCAGCGCGACGGCCGGACCGAGGCCGGTCTCCATCCTGCAATGCCCCAACTGCGGGGCCGCGAACCGGATCCGCCCGAGCGAACGCGGGGCCCCGCACTGCGGGACATGCGGCACGGCGCTTCCCTGGGTCGTGGATGCGAGCGAGGCAACCTTCGAGGTCGAAGCCAAGGCCGCGCCGATGGTCATCGTCGACCTCTGGGCGCCGTGGTGCGGCCCGTGTCGTTTCGTCAGTCCCCTCCTCGACCAGTTCGCCCACGAGCACGCCGGCCGGGTCAAGGTCGTCAAGATCAACGTCGACGACAACCAGCGGCTCGCCGCTCGGTTCGACGCGTCGAGCATCCCGACGATGGTCATCCTGCGTGACGGCCAGGTCGTCGACCGGATCGTGGGTGCGGTGCCCCAGCCCGCCCTGTGGGCGCGCCTGACCCCGCATCTGAAGCCGCCCAGGGCCGCCTGACGAGGCTCAGATCCGGGCGGGTTACCCGCCTTGCCCGACGCGCCCCCCGTGCCCGCCGCGGACCCGTCGCGGTCCGGCCACCCACAGCGAGATCGCCCAGACGGCCACCGCGACCAGGAGGACCGGGACCAGCGGCAGGTACGAACCAGTCGCGTCGTAGGCAGCCGCACCGATGTAGACCGCGAGCGAGCCGCCGACCGGGTAGGCCACCGCCAGCAGACCGAAGATCGTCCCGAAACTTGGCCCGCCGAAGACGTCGCTGAACGCGGCCGATCGGACCGCGATCGTGGCGCCGGTCCCTAGACCGTGGACCGCGATCCCGACCACCGCGAGCGCCGGTTGCGAGGCGACCAGCCCGATCGCCGCGACGACGCCACCCGCGACGAGGACCGTGGCCGCGAGGCCCACTCCTCGCCGCCCGAATCGGTCCGAGAGCCAGCCACCGAGGACCTGTCCCGCCACGTACGCGATCGATTGGAAGCCGAGCGCGGCTGCGGCGGCCTCGGCTCGGATCCCCGCGTTCACCGCACCCGGGATGAACGCCTGGAGGACGCCCTCGTCGAAGATGCCGATCGCGACGGCACCGCCGAACAGAATCCAGAACCGCCGCGTCCGGATCGACCGCCGGACGCTCCCTCGCCGTTCGCCGCTGCCGGGTGGCGGGATCTCGTGCGCGGCCGAGATGGCGCCCGGTGCCGACGTCTCGTGCAGGCCGGCCGCGCGAGCGGCAACGACCGCCTCGGCCTGGCGCAGGACGGCCTGACCGGCGCTCAACGGTTCCCCGAACGTCTTGCCCGATCGCGTCGTCGAGATCGTCGGGGTTTTGGCACGCCCCGCCCGGTTCGATCCCGGCACCGGTACCACGATCGCGGGCCCGCTGGTCATCATCCACACGAAGGCGACCCCAAGCAGGCACGATGCCATGAACACGAGCGACGTCGACCGCCAGCCGGCCGTCTCGATCAGGCCGGCGGCGACCGGCAGCGCGACCGCCACGCCGATCCCGGGACCCGCGTAGGCGATCCCGAGCGCGAGCCCGGACATCCCCGCATAGCGGCGCGCGATCGCCGTCGATATCCCGAGGAACGCGAGCTGGAGCCCGATCGCCATCAAGACCGCGTAGGCGAGGATGACCAGCGAGATATCGCCGGCGAGGTAGACCGCCAGCCAGCCCGCCGCGAGAAGCACCATCGACGCCGTCAGCAGGTCACGGTCGGCGAACTCGTCGTAGGCCCGGCCGAGAATTGGACTCACGAGGGCTGAGACGAGAAGGAACATTGTCCATGGCGTGACGGCCAGCGTCCGGGTGATGCCGAACTCCTGCGCGAAGGCGATCGAGATCGCCGGGAACGTGTACAGCCCGCCGTACGCGATGGCGCCGACCATGAACGCACCGACGAGCGGCAGGGAGACGCGCGTCGCGCGACGGGCGATCGGCAGGGCCATGGGCGCAGCGCCGGGATCAGGCCGAGGTTTCGGCGAGCCCGGCCAGCCGGTCGAGCGAGGTCTTGATCGACCTCCCGATCGGACCCGGCGCCATGAACCGGAGCATGAACGTGTTGATCAGCGAGCCTGGATCGAGCGTGAGCCGA
>JBDTNS010000090.1:0-7691 GCA_039933675.1 Chloroflexota bacterium | reverse complement strand
CGAGGAACTCCACGCGATCCGGGACGACGATCTCGGCGGCAGCCGATGGCGTCGGAGCGCGGACGTCGGCCGCGAAATCGGCCAGCGTGACATCCACCTCGTGACCGACCCCGCAGACAACCGGCACGGAATGCGCGACGACCGCCCGGACGACGGCCTCATCGTTGAATGCCCAGAGGTCCTCGAGCGAGCCGCCGCCGCGCGCCAGGATCGTCACGGCCGGGGCCTCGTCCGGCCGTCCGGCGGCGATCCGCTCAGCGGCGTACCGCTCGACCCGGCGGAAAGCCGAGACGAGGCTTGCCGGTGCGGATTCGCCCTGGACCTGGGCTGAGACGAGCAGGACTCGGGTCAGCGGCCAGCGCCGCGCCAGAACGTGGCAGATGTCCTTCCAGACGGCGCCGGTCGGGCTCGTGATCACCGCGATCGTGGCGGCGCGCGCCGGCAGCGGCAGCTTGCGGGCGGCGTCAAAGAGGCCCTCCGCGGCGAGCCGTGCCTTGAGCGCCTCGAAACGGAGGGTCAGGTCGCCGCGACCCGCGGGCTGGATCGAATCGACATAGAGCTGGAGCGCGCCCTGTGGCTCGAAGAGGTCGATCCGGCCATGAGCGACAACGCGCAGGCCCGCCTGTGCCTCGAATGCCGATCGCAGCCGATCGTCGCGAAACCAGACGCACTGCAGCTGGTTGCGGTCGTCCTTGAGCGCGAAGTAGGCGTGGCCCGCCGACGAGATCGTCACCCGCCCGATCTCGCCCTCGACCCACAGGTCGGCCAGCCGAGAATCGGCTCGGACGGCGCCGCGGATCGACCGCGTGACCTCGCTGACGCCGAGGATCCGGACACCGAACGTGCCGGGCGCCGCGGCACCAGCAGGCGCCGGTGCCGCAGGTGTGGCGTCAGGACGATTCTTGTCAGTGCCGGCCGGGATCGCATCCCAGCTCGGCAAGGCCCAATCGGGCGGTTCAGGGCCGCTCATTCGTCGCTAGACCCGGGTCTGATATTCCCCGGTCCGGG
Source organism: Chloroflexota bacterium (assembly GCA_039933675.1). Taxonomy (GTDB): domain Bacteria; phylum Chloroflexota; class Limnocylindria; order Limnocylindrales; family CSP1-4; genus SPCO01. The sequence goes on along the minus strand of JBDTNS010000090.1, from coordinate 6,683 downwards.
TGTCGACCCGGATCGTGTCGCCCGGCTCGACGAAGATCGGGACCGTGACGACGAGACCCGTTTCGGTCGTCGCCGGTTTGCGCGCACCGGACTGCGTATCGCCCGCGAACCCCGGCTCGGTCTCGACCACCTTGAGATCTACCGTGACCGGCAGCTCGACGCCGATCGTCTCGCCCTGGTAGCTCGTCCGGTCAACGCTCATTCCGTCCTTCAGGTACTGGGCGGCCTCGCCCAGCCGCTCTGACGTCAGCGCGAACTGGTCGTACGTGTCGTTGTCCATGAAGTGGAAGTCGTTGCCGTCGCGGTAGAGGAACTGGACCGGGCGCTTCTCCATCGAGGCGCGTGGCCACTTCGTCCCGGCCTGGAACGAGCGCTCCACGGTCTGGCCACGCTTGATGTTGCGGAGCGTGATGCGGACCTGCGCGGAGCCGCGACCCATCTTGATGTGGTGGTAGTCGAGGATCTGCCAGAGCTCACCGTCAAGCTCGATGGCGACGCCCTTCTTGAGTTCGCCGGTGCTGATCATGGATGGGCTCCTGGGCGTGACGGCCGGCGGGTCGAAGACGACAGGACGCGCATACCGGCGAGCTCACTGGTTGTGGATGGAAGCCGATCCTAGCAGACCGAGGGCCCCTCCCCTCTCGGGCCTCAGCCGCCGACGACGAGCACGTCGCAAGGGAATCGGGTCAGACGTTCGACACGCCGCGCCGCGGCATCGAGCAGGACCAGGTCCTCGATCCGGACGCCCGTCTCGCCCTCGAGGTAGACCCCGGGCTCGACCGAGAAGACCGTCGGGCTGGGCAGCGGGACGTCGGCGGCGAGGCGTCCGAGCGATGGCACTTCGTGCGTGGCGAGCCCGATTCCGTGCCCGGTTCCGTGTCCGAAGTGCGGCCCGTGGCCCGCCGCCTCGATGACCCCGCGGGCGACGGCGTCGATCGCGCGCCCAGACGGCAATGGCGCGTCGGGCGGGTGAGCCCTGGCCGCGACCGCGGCCTCGAGCGCCTCGATCGCCGCCGCCTGCGCGTGTGCGACGAGCTCATAGATCTCGAGGTCGCGCGACGACGCCGACCCGACGAACAGCGTCCGGGTCATGTCGCTTCGATAGCCGGCAACCTGCGCCCCGAAGTCGAAGAGCAGGACGGCGCCATCGAGCACCGGCCGGTCGCCCGGTGCGCCATGCGGGAGTGCCGCCTCGGGGCCGGAGAGACAGGCGACCTCGAAGGCGAGCGCCTCGGCACCACCGGTCCGAATCAGCCATTCGAGCCGGAGCGCCAGCTCGCTCTCGGTGACGCCGGGGCGGATCTGCGGGAGGAGCGCAGCGAGCGCCCGGTCCGCGACCGCGCACGCCGCCGCGATCCGCTCCATCTCGGCGTCGTCCTTTATCGCCCGGTCGGCCTCGACCCAGCCCTCGATCGGGACCAGCTCGACCCCTGGTGCGGCCTCGGCGACCCGGGTCCAGACCGCGTGCGGGACGAAGCCGGCCTCGACCGCGATCCGCCGCACACCGGCCGATGCCATCAGCTCCGGCCAACGGCTCGGCAGGTCGTTGTAGGCCTCGACGATCCGCGCCTCGGGGGCCTCGCGGCGGGCCTGGATCGTGTAGCGCGAGTCCGCGAGGACGGCGATCTCCGCACCGGTCACCACGAACTGCCCCGAGTTCCCCGCGACCTTCTCCTCGCCGTCGCCGAGCGTGAAGCCGGTCAGATAGCGCATGTGCTCGCGCCGGACCCCGAAGTAGGCATCCACCCCGGCCGCGGCGAACCGAGCCCGGAGACGGCCCAGCCGATCCGGTCGGGCCAAGCGGTCGGCCTCCTCCCAGCGGAGCCGATCCGCGGCGGTCGGCGGCGTGGCGAAATCGGCCGGCACCGGCGGTCCAGCCAACCGCGCCATCGACGTCACGGCTTCAGGTACTTCTTGATGTTCGCCTGGTGTTCCTTGAACGTCTTTGCGAACGCGGAGGTCCCGCTGCCGTCGCCCTTGGCGAGGAAGTAGAGGTAGCCGTCCGACGTGTCGGGCTCGAGCGCCGCATCGATGGAGGTGAGCGTCGGGATGCAGATCGGTCCCGGCGGGAGCCCGGCGCTCTTGACCGTGTTGTAGCCGGCGAGCTCCGGCGGCAACGTATCCGAGGTCAGACCGCCCTTGATCGGTGCCCAGAAGATGTATTTCGTCCAGTCGCTCACCGGCATCGTGGCGAGCTGCAGCGTGTCGTGCACGTAGAAGATCGTGGGATCCGACTCGAGAGTCCCGCGCGGCCAGAGCTTCGGGTTCAGCCGGTTCTGGTAGACGCCGGCGATGAGCGGCTTCTCCGTGTCGAGCTGGGCCTCGCGGTCGACGATCGAGGCGAGGGTCAGGACCTGGTAGAAGGTCAGCCCGCGGGCGGCCGGGACGTTCAGGCGATCCGGCCCGACGCTCAGCTCGAACTTGTCGAGCATGAAGCGGACGAGCTCTTCCGCGCTCGTGTCGGGGAGGACGTGGTACTTCGCCGGCCAGAGGAAGCCCTCGAGCGAAGCGCCCTTCGGCGCCGTCGCGAGGATCGTCTTCAGCCACGGATAGCTGTTGACTAGCTCCGCCGGTGGCGACGTAACGATGTCGTAGAAGTCGGACCCCTTCATCTGGAGATCGGTCAGCGTCTCGAGCTTGGCCGTGATCTGCTCCAGGCGAAGACCGGTGCGCAGGTCAATGTCGACGTATTTGACGGTCGGCGGCGCGAGCAGCGCGCTCACGAGCTGGTCGGGGGTCATGTTCTTGCGGAGGATGAACGTCCCCTGCTGGAGCGCGCCAGTCAGGTTGCGGACGACCGCGATGTAGACGAACGCACGGCTGTCGCCGATCAGGTCCTGGTCCGCGAGGTGCGTCGCGACGGTCCGCGCGGTGTCGCCGGGTTCGACCAGGAACTCCACCTGTGCGGCATCGGTCGAGACCGGCTTCGTCAGCGCGTCCCCGAGCTTCTCCTCGACGATCCCCTTGACGAACGGCAGCTGGAGCGCGCCCGGGTTGTCCTCGGCGAGCGTCATGACCGTGTCCGAGACGACCGGACGCAGCGCCGTCAGCGCGACCCCGAGGACGATCGCCGCGAGGACGAGGGCAAAAACGAGAAATTTCACGAAGCCGAGCAGACCGCCGCCACCGCCGCCACCCCCGCCCCTCCGACCGCCCCGGCTGCGCGGGATCGGTTCGGAGTACTCGGGGATCGACTCCGTTGCGAACGCGTCGGGGTCGTATTTGGCGGCGTTCGCGGCGCGGCCGTCGCGTGGGCGTCCGCCAGAGCGGATCGTCATCGATTGATCTCCTGGGGACCTGGGGGGTGGGCCATGGACGAACGGTCAGTCGCCCGTGTGTCGAGCTCATCCTGCAGGAAGATGGCCGCGGCTTCACGATCGACCCGTGCCCGGTAAGCATCGCGCTGCGTCTTGCTTGGCGGACCACCCGAACGCCCGCGCTTCATCGGCCCCAGGCGGAGCTCGGCGAAATGGCTGCTCAGACGCTCGTCGCGGAGCGTCAACGAAAGGTCGAGACGGCTCGCGATCGCTTCGCCCCAGGCTCGCGCGAGCGTCGCCTGCGGACCCTCGTCGCCCGACTGTTCGAGCGGGAGCCCGACGACGAGCGCCTCGATCGCGTGCGTCTCGACGATGGCGGCAAGCGCGGCCACATCCGCGTCGAGGTCGCGACCGCGGCGGAGCGTCGATAGCGGCCGGGCCGCCGATTCTCCATCGTCGCCGATCGCGAGTCCGATCCGGCGTTCGCCGAGATCGATCCCGAGCAGGCGCGTCACGGTGCCGCCGACCTGGATGCCGCGGGAGCCGCCGAGCCAGAGGATGCGGCCGGCGTCGTCGGTGCGGCGCCCGTCGGAGCCGGCGTCTCGATCCGGACGGGATGGTCGATCGTCACGTTCACTCGGCTCTCGAAGCCTGGAACCGTGCCGGACCAGTCGGGCGAAACCGTCAGCCGCACGTCGCCGTACTGAGCCAGGATCGCCTTCGCGTCGGCGATCGGCTTGCCGAGTACGGCCGCGCGAAGCGCCGCCGGATCGAGGACCGCGATCTGCTCCGCCGACGCCGTCACCGGGAAGCTGACCGACTGACCGACGACCTGGGCGTCACCGACCTTGATCTGCTCCGACCCGGCCACGAGTTCGTGACCGGGCTTGACGGCCGCGCGGAGCTGCGCGTCGGCGATCGTCGTGACCGGGGCCGTATCGACCGCGACGACGGTCCCCGATGCCGAGAGCGTGAGCGTGAAGGTGGGGACCTCCTGGCCGACGAGCGTGTCCGTCGGGACGTCGGGTGTCGGTTCGCCCAGCGTCCCGGTCGCCGGGAAGACAGTCGCGCCGCCGGTTGCGAGCGACGGATCCGCGATCGCCGCGGTGAACGCCGCCTGGAGCGACGTGTTGAGGGCCGCCATCGCGCCGTCGACATCGGCCTGGATGATCCGGAGGAACTCCTGCTTCGCACCGCCGCTCGTCGCCTCGGGGTTCGTGACCTTGAGGAAGATCCCATTCTCGCCGCTCGGTACGTGGTTGATCGTCCCAGCGCCGACGTTGCCTTCGGTCCCGCCATCCACGGCGGTGACCTTGACATTCGCAGTTCCAGGGACGTCCTTTATGCCTCCGCGACCATCGGACACGAGGTTGCCGCTTGGAACGATGACCGTCACGTCCGTCCGGAATTGGACACCGGAATCGGTCCTTATGATGCTTCCGCCGTCGATCCGGTTCGTGCTCGTTGGGTCGAGGTTGTCGAAGCGGACTGTCCCGGTCGCCTTGGTCAGCGCGGTCCGCTTGCCGGTGGCCGGGAACGTGTTGCTCGCCGAGATCGGAACCGGGATCAGGCTCGCCGGAACCACGCCGCGGACGGGATCGGGCTGCGTCGCGCTCGTGTCGGCAATGACGGTCAGCGGCGCGGCAGCCACCGGCTCGGCGCGCGGCGTGACGACGATCGTCGCCGACGGCAGCAGGAGATAGACCCCGACCCCGGCCACGAGGAGCGCCAGCGCGAGGATCGCGCCACCGATGAGCCATGGCGTCCGGAACCAGCCGGGCGCTCCCGGGCGCGCCGCAGTCGCCTTCGGCTGGGAGCCGGCGCGCCCCACCCGATCTGCGGGACGATCACCGGCTCTTCCGAGATCGCGCGGGACTGTCGTCCGGACGGTGTCGCCGAGCCCAAGCGTCCCATCCGATACCGGCTCCGACGCGGCCGCGGGCGTCGTCAGATCGACGGGCGGCGAGGCGGCAACGGCCGGCACGACGGGAACGCCCGTCCCGGACCGTACGTCGTCCTCCGCGCCAGCCCCGGACGACTCGTATTCGGCCACCGAACTGAAGACCGGCAGCCCCGCCGAGGCCGCCAGCGCCCGCGTCGCCGGATCGCCCGAGACGATCGACAGACGCTTCTCGTGGGTCAGCGCGTCGCGCGACAGCAACCGGAAATTGATCCGCGACGTCGCCACCCGCGAGCCGTACGGCAGGACGACGGCGATCCGCGACGATTCCGCGTCGCGGATTCGGGCTGCCGCCGACGTGATCTCGTCATCGATCTCCAGGTAGACGATGCGCGCCGCCATCGGTCAGACCTTCATCGCTTTGAGGACGCGGCGGAGCGCCACGTCGAGCGCATCTTCGGACGTCTGGAGCTCGATCGCCTGGTAGGCGAGGCCGAGCGGCGTCACGTCCTGCTGGTCGACGAGCAGGTCGGTCGCATCCGAGATCGATTCGATCTGGTCGGGTGCCATGACGGTGACCTCGGGCGGACGCGCGAACGGCAGCCGCTCGTAGAAGGCCTGCGACGCGAGCGCCGCCCGGATCTCGGGGAGACGCGACCCGCCGCCGCACAGAAAGATCCGGCCGGGGAGGAGGTCGCCGCCCGAGAGCTCCTCCATGACGAGCTCGACGCCGGCCGCCCAGACGCGCACGTCGTCGCCGACGATCGTCGCCACCTGCTCTGCGTGCTCGACGGCGATGCCGCGGGCGTAGTCGACCTTGATCGACTCGGCGCGCGGGAACGGCAGGTCCAGCCGGTCGGCGAGGCTCTTGGTGAACGCCCGGCCACCCAGCGCGAACATGCGTGTGCCCTCGATCCCGCCCTGCCGGACGAGCGCCACGTCGGTCGTCCCGCCACCGACATCTACGAAGAGCGCGCCGGCCTGCCGGATGTGATCGCTGCCGAGGACCCGGGCCACCGCATACGGCTCGGCGACGATCTCGAGCAGCTCGAGGTCGAGCTGCGACGCGACCGTCTGCAACGCGCCGAGGTGGACGAGTGGCGCGAACGCGTTGAAGATCCCGATCTTGACGTGGCGACCCTGGAAGCCGACCGGGTTGGTCAACGCGTAGCCGTCGATCGAGGCGCCGGTCACGGCCGCATGAACGAGCCGGACATCAACGTGGGGCAGCCCCGTCTCCCAGGTGATCGCCCGCTCCGCCTCGTGGAGCGCCTCGCGCTGGACGACGTCGATCAGCCGCTGGAGCTCGGCATCGGTGATCGGCTGGTCGGGCTTCTTGCGTTCCTGGCTGTGGGTCGTGGTGAAGCCCTTGACCAGCTCGCCGGCGATCCCGATCACGACCTGGGTCGGGCGGAAGCCGGCCATCTCCTCGGCTTCCTGGAGCGCGACCGCGCAGTTGTCGACGACAGCTGCGATGTCGGCGACGGTCCCCGACTGCATGTGCGACAGGCCCTGTCGCTTGCGCC
>JBDTNS010000089.1:0-7699 GCA_039933675.1 Chloroflexota bacterium | reverse complement strand
TCCCCTGGTTGCTCGCCCCGAGGGTCACCGCGGCCTCGCCGGTCAGGACGCCGGCACGCGCCTGGATCCCGGATCCGAGGCCGCGGACGGCCTCGACGAGCTCGAGTGCGGCGCGCACGCATCGCTCGGCGTCGTCCTCGTGCGCGACCGGTGCGCCCCAGACGGCCATCACGGCGTCGCCGATGAACTTCTCGACCGTCCCGCCGTAACGCTCGATGATCTCGCTCGAGACCTCGAAATACTGGGTCAACAGCTCGCGGACGGCTTCTGCGTCGCGGCCCTCGGCGATCGTGGTGAAGCCGACGAGATCCGCGAAAAGGATCGTCACGAGACGTCGTTCGGCGACGGGCGCGGCCGGGCCGGCGTGCGAGGTGGGCGCTGCGACGATGGATCCCGCGGTGGGCGCGGCGCCCGGTGCCGCCGCATCAGGCTCGAGGCGGGACCCGCAGTCCCCGCAGAACCGCGCGGTCGGGCTGTTGGTCGCGCCGCAGGATGGGCAGCTGGCGATCAGCCGCTGACCGCATTCGGCGCAGAAGTTGCGGCCGGCCTCGCTCGGTGTTCCGCAGGCTGGACAATTCACGATGCGAATGTATCGTGCCGGGCGGGATGCCGTCCCGGCAGGCGACGTTTCCCTCAGTCGTGCAGCTCTGGGATCCCCACGCCCCACGCCTCGAACGATTCGCGCAGGGGCGCGAGATCGGCCTCGTCGGCGAACGCCACGTTGAGGGCGTGACGGTCGATCTCCCAGAGCTCGGGGAGCGTGAGCCCGATCGCTGTGACCGCGTTCAGGTATTCCTCGGAGAGCTTGAGGTCGGAGACGGTCGTGTCGTCGGTGCTCAGCGTAACGTAGACGCCGACGCGGTCGAGGCGCGCGAGGGGGTGCTCGGCCACGGATGGCACGATTCCGGCCTGGTAATTCGAGGTCGGGCACAGATCGAGCGTGACGCGGCGCTCGATGAGCTCGGCGCAGAGCTCCGGATCGTCGACGGCGCCTGGACCGTGCGCGATCCGCTCGGGCTCGACCGCCAGCGCGCGGCGGACCTGTGCCGCGCCACCCCATTCGCCGGCGTGGATCGTGATCCGCAGACCGCCCGCCCGGGCTGCCTCGAATGCGGCGAGATGGACGAGCGGATCGGGGTAGGCCGCCTCGGGCCCGGCGAGGTCCCAGCCGGTCAGCCCCTGGTCGCGGAAGCGCGCCGCCGTCTCGGCGAGGCCAAGGTTCGCCTCGGGATCGTGCGAGCGGAGTGCGGTGGAGATGAGGCGGACGACCGTGCCGGTCCGGTGCGCCGCGTCCTGGGCACCGCGGCAGACGGCCGCGATCCCGTCGACCAGCGAGAGCCCGCTCGCCACGTGGAGCAGCGGCCCCCAGCGGATCTCGAGGTAGCGCACCCCGTCGGCGGCCTTCGTCTCGACCAGCTCGGCGGTGATCCGCTCCAGCGCCTCGGCGTCCTGCATCAGGGCGATCGGCAGGTCGAACGCGCGAAGGAGCTCGGCCTGGTCGGCGCACGGCATCGGCGCGATGAGCGCCGCCGACATCCCGGCCCAGTCGGTCGGCGCCTCGACGCCGCGCGTCCGCGCAAGATCGAGGGCGGTATCGACCCGCAGCGAGCCGTCGAGGTGCAAGTGAAGCTCGGCCTTCGGCATCGTCTCGATCAGGCGACGGAGCGGCTGGCCCGTGAGCGGCCCGGTCGCGGATGAGCTCGGGGGACCGTCCTGGGTATCGGTTCTGAGGTTGGTCATGGACCCGATGCTACGATCCTGATGCAATGTCGACCATTCTCGTGACCGGTGCCAGCGGATTCGTCGGCCGGCACGCCGTCCCGGAGCTCCTCGCCGCCGGCCACCAGGTGGTCGCCATGGTCCGGACGCCAACCGCGGGGGAGGCGGTCCTGGGACGTCTCCCGGCCGGGCGACGAGTCGCGGTGGAGACTCGGATCGGCGATGTGACGCGGCCGGAGACGCTGCCCGCGGCGATGGCCGGGATCGACGCCGTCCTCCACCTCGTGGCCATCCCGCGCGACTTCGACGGTGGCGCGCAGCTGCGGCGCGTGAACACCGATGGGACGCGCGCGATCATCGCCGCAATGCAGGCTGCCGGCGTCAGGCGTCTCATCCACATGGGCGCGATGGGCGTCGTCGACGATCCGAATCTCCACTATGCAAGCTCGAAGGCGAGGGCCGAGGGCCTCGTGCTCGATTCAGGCCTCGACTGGACGATCCTGAAGCCGTCGCTCCAGTTCGGCGAGGGCGACGGGTTCTTCAACATCGTGGCCGGTCTCGTCCGAACCTCCCCCGGGATCGTCCCCGTCCCGGGTGACGGCAATGCGCGCTTCCAGCCGATCCACGTCGATGATGTCGTGGAGGTGGCGATCCGGAGCCTCGCCGACCCGACGACGATCGCCGGGGCCTTCGAGCTCGGCGGGCCCCGCTACTGGACGTATCGCGAGATCACACGCGAGGTGCTCGCCGCCCTCGGAAAGCGGCGGCTCATCCTACCGGTCCCCGTACCGCTGATCCGCCTCGTCGCAGGGACGACGGAACGCCTGCGCATCGCCTTCCCGGTCGCGACCGATCAGCTCCGCCAGCTTCGCTACGACAACATCGGCCCCCTTGACGTCATCCCGACGCGGTTCGGGTTCGAGCCGCGCACGATGGAGGGGGCCCTCGGCTACCTCCGGCTGAAGCCACGCGACCAGGTTCCGCCGCCGGCATGACCCGCGTCCGCTGGTCTCTCGGCGCGGTGGTCTGGCTGGCGGTCATCGTGGTGATCGCGTGCGGCGCGGCCGGTCTCGTTGCCGCCATGGACCATTCGCCCGGCACGCCGGCGCGGGCCGAGCTGACCGCCGCGGGCGATGCCGAGGTGACGCCGCTGCTCGATGCGGCCCAGGCGAACTTCGCCGCCCTGGCCGACCGGGTCGACGCGCTGGGTCAGGAAGCACGCTCCGCCCTCGCGGCGCTCAACGCCAGCGACGCCGCTGCCGGCGAGGCCGCGATCACGCGCGGCAACACCCTGGTCTCGGATGTTATCGCGCGGACGGCGGCGCTCCGGCGCGACCTCGGGGTGGTGCCGTATGTCGGCACGCCAGCAGCGGGCCTGACGATCTCCGATGCGATCGTCTCCCGTCACGCGACGCTCGTCGCGGCGCTCGACGCGACCGACGGGCTCGACGTCGCCTGGTTGCGCCTGACGTCAGGTTCGATTGCCGCGACGCGCATGAGCGCGCTCCTTGCCGAGCACGACCGCCTGATGGGGCTGGCCGCCGATCGCGGGGTCCATGCCAAATACGCAGACGCGATCAAGTTGATTGACCAGGCCGCCGCCCAGATCACGGCCGCCCGGGCGCTGCGGGATCAGCTGGCCGTCACCGTCGACGTCACGGTCCTCGACGAGTGGCTCGGCCGAAACCAGGACTACGACGTCGCGTTGCGGAAGCTCTACGTCGAGATCGCCAAAGTGTCGAAGACGATCACGCCGGCCGCCCGGGCCGCGGTCAAGGCCGAGGCGGCGGCGCGGGCGAGATTGCCGGGCGACACGCGTGGACTGGTCGTGATCATTGCGGAGATCGGTCGCGGCGGGATGAACGGCGCGGTCATTGCCATCGAGGGGACGCGCGCAAAGCTCGCCGACGCCCTCGACGCCGGGAGCGCTGACAGCGCCGGTGTGCCCGCCCCGAGCGAGGGCCCCTGATCGATCCGGGATCGCTACACTGAGGCTCCATACCCCAGCCGTCGCCGCGCGCCAGTTCGCAATCCGCGGCGCGCCTTCCGGAGGACACTCATCCCGTGCAGCTTCGTGTCGTCACCGATCAGCCATGGGACGTCCCCGCAGACGTCCTCGTCGTTCCCGTCAATGCCGAGCCGGCCTTCGACGGACTGCTCGGCGAGCTCGACCGCCGTTCCGGGGGCGAGCTCCAGGCCCTCGTCGCATTCGGCGAGCTGACCGGGAAGCGCTTTGCGACCGCGCTTGCATCCGCCGGCGAGACCCAGGGCGGACGCCTGCTGGCGGTCGGTCTCGGCGACGCCGCGACAGTCGATCGTGAAGCCGTGGTGCGCGTCGGCGCGACCGCCGAACGCCGGCTCGGGGGTCGTTCGGTCAAGCGGCTCGCGATCTGGCTCGGGCCGCTCGCCGACGGGCTCGGTGGCGATGCCGTTGCGGCCGCCGAGCTGGTCGCCCGGGGTGTCGTCGAGGGCACCTACGACCCACGCACGATCTATCGCACGGACGTCGAGTCCGTGCCGCCGATCCTCGACGAGCTGATCCTCATCGCACCCGGCGCGGACGGCGCGGCGCTGACCGCGGCCGCCGAGCGTGGCGCGATCATGTCCGAGGGCGCGAACATCGCCTGGACGCTCGCCAACCGAGCCTCCAACGACGTCAGCCCGATGGTCCTCGCCGACGAGGCGCGGGCGATTGCCGAGCAGCACGGCCTGTGGATCGACGTGATCGACCCGGCCCGGGCCACCGAGCTCGGCATGGGCATGTTCATGGCGGTCGGCCGCGGGAGCGACAACCCGCCCCGGATGATCGTCATGCGCTCCGGCGGAGAAGGGGAGCTGGACGCGATCGGTCGCCACCTCGCCATCGTCGGCAAGGGCGTCTGCTTCGACTCGGGCGGGATCAGCATCAAGCCGTCCGCCCGGATGGAAGAGATGAAGATGGACAAGACCGGCGCGTGCACGGTCATCGCGGCGATCGCGACCGTCGCGCGGCTGGCGCCCGGGACCCCGCTCCTCGCCGTGGCCCCGGCGGTGGAGAACATGCCCGGCGGGCATGCGACGCGCCCCGGCGACATCGTCACCGCGCTCAACGGCAAGAAGGTCGACATCACCAACACCGACGCGGAGGGCCGCCTCATCCTCGGCGACGCGCTGACCTACGCGGAACGGCTCGGTGCGACCCACCTCGTCGACGTCGCCACGTTGACCGGCGCCGTCTCACGGGCGCTGGGGCACCTCGTGACCGGGGCGTTCGGGGCGCCGCAGGACTTCTACGACCAGGTGATGACGGCCGCTGATCGAGCCGGAGAGCGCTACTGGCAGCTCCCGCTCGTCGACGACTACGTGCCCGAGATGGACAGCTGGTACGGCGACCTCCAGAACTCGGGCTCGCCAGAGGGTTCGCTGGTCAAGAGCGCGCTGTTCATCCGCGAGTTCGTCACCAAGCCGTGGGTTCACCTCGATATCGCCGGGACCGGCTACTACCGGAAGCCGCTGCCGTTCGCGCCACGCGGCGCGACGGGCGTCTCGCACGCGACCCTGGTCGAGCTCGCACTCGCGGGCGCCAAGGCCGGCTGAGCCAACCGCCGCCTCGCCCCCGCCGACCCGATGGAACCGCTCGCCGGTCTGCTCGGTGTCGGGGGCTTCGCGCTCGGCCTCGCCGCCGACCGGTTCGCGACGCGCTGGCCCGAGCACGACGAGGAGCATCTGCCGGGCCGCCACGTCGACTGGCGGACAGCGGTTGTCGCGCTCGTCGGGGCGGTGGCGCTCGGGCTCCTGCCGCTGCGGTTCGGGGCGGATCCGCTCGCCTTCCTCGTCTTCGGGGCGTGGTTCGTGACGCTCATCGTCGGTCTTGCCACGGACCTCGATCAGCGGCTGCTGCCGGACCAGCTGACCCTGCCGGTCATCCCCGTCGCGCTCGTCTACGCGCTGAGTGGGGCGAACCCGCTCGTCGGCGCCGAGATCCTTCCGGCCGTCGTGGCCGCGCTGGCCATCCCGGCCGTTCTCTACCTGCCGTCCATCCCGTTCGGTGCCGGCGCGTTCGGGCTCGGTGACGTGAAGCTGCTCATCGGGGTCGGCCTGTTCGCGGGCGGGAGCCGCGCGTTCGGGACGGTGATCGTCGCCCTCCTCGTGGCGGGGGTCGTGATCGTCGTCCTGCTGCTCGCCCAGCGGATCGGGCGCAGGACGTACATCCCGTTCGGGCCGTTCTTCATCATCGCAGCGCTCTGGGCGGTCCTGCTCCGGCCCTGAGTCGGCGGCGGGGATGGGCCAAATCGGGACCATCGGGTCAGTGTCCCCGTGCGCATGGCGACATAGACTGCAGGAGGTATCATGCCCGAAACCGGTGGTGTTCCAAGTTCGTGCCAGCTTGGGGCGGCGGAAGTCCGGCGGGCGGTAACCGTCACGCGCTCCGACCCCCGGGGTGGGGTCGACCAGGGAGATGGCTCGCTTTGATGACACGGCCTTCGTGAAACGCGACCGGACCGATCGCGGGACCGCTTCGTCCGCTGGTGGATGGAGCTCCTCCCGGGGATCGGCAACCCCGCGGCGGCACTTCAGTCGACGCATCGCCTCCGTACTTCTTCTGCTCCCGCTGATCGTGGGCATGCTCGGGGCGCCCACCGCGCCCCCGGGCGTCAAGGGCGACGAGCTTTCGGACGCTCGAGCGCGCCAGGCCCAGATCAAGAAGGACGTCGCCGCCCAGAAGGCGCAGGTCGCCAAGCTGTCCGCGCTCCAGAGCGACCTCGCCTCGGCGATCAGCAACACGGCCGCCGAGCTTCGCGGCATCGGTGCGGACCTGACCGTGGTCAAGACCAAGATCAACGCGATGCAGGTCAAGATCGATGCGATCAAGGCCGACTACGAAGCGCTGGTCAAGGAGCTCGCCGACCTCGACGCCCAGCTGGTCACGATCCAGGCGCAGGAGGCGGCCAAGAAGGCTGATCTCGCCGAGCGCAAGGCCCTCCTTGCCGAGCGGCTCCGCAGCGCCTACGACACCGACCGGACTTCGCTGCTCGAATCGTTCCTGTCGGGCGGGACGTTCACGGACCTGCTCGCCGAAATGAGCTACTTCATCGACGTCGGCGAACAGGACAAGGCGCTCGCCAAACAGATTGCCGTCGACCAGGAGACACTCGCGTCGCTCCACCAGACGACCGAGGACACCCGCGTCCGGACCGACAGCCTGCGGCAGGACACAGCCGCCCAGAAGCGTGCCCTCGACCTGAGCCTGATTGCGCTCAACGCGGCGAAGGCCGAGCTCAATGCGCTTGAGAAGCGGACCGCGGCGGCGCTCGCCAGGCAGAAGGCAAGCTACGCGGCAATCAAGCGCAGCAAGGCCGCCGCGGCGGCGGCCCTGGCCAGGGAGGCCGCGGCGCAAACGAAGCTGCAGGGCCAGATCGCGGCCCTCATCCGCAAGCAGATGCAGCGCGGCAACATCCCGTCCGCCTATAACGGGACCCTCAGCTGGCCGATGGGCGGCGACGTCACGCAGCCGTTTGGCTGCACCGGGTTCGGGTGGGAACCGCCCTACGGCTCATGCGCACACTTCCACCAGGGCATCGATGTCGTTGCGCCGGAGGGCACGCCCGTTCACGCGTCGGGGGACGGGACGATCGTCTACATCGGCTGGAACTATGCCGATGGCGCCGACCCGGCCTGGATCGTCATCATCGCCCACAGCTCGGGCCTGCAGACGTGGTACGCCCACATGCTGCCGCAGTTCCCCGGCGGCATCTCGGCCGGCAGCAGCGTCAGCCAGGGCCAGGTCATCGGCTACGAGGGCAGCACCGGCCACTCGACCGGCGCGCACCTCCACTGGGCGGTGATGCTCAACGGGACCTTCGTCAACCCGCGCCTCTTCCTGTAGGCGCCGGTGGGTCGGGCGCCCGTGGATGGGGTGCCGGCCGTTCACCAAACTGCAACGCATGGTTCACCTTCCGGCCGATGGCACGTGCTAGCATCGGGAGCGTGAAACGGACGA
>JBDTNS010000088.1:0-7703 GCA_039933675.1 Chloroflexota bacterium | reverse complement strand
CCCGGGCCCATCTTCAGCCAGGTCGTCCTCGCCGACGAGATCAACCGGGCGACCCCCAAGACGCAGTCGGCGCTGCTCGAGTGCATGGAGGAGCGTCAGGCGACGATCGACGGGACGACCTACTCGATGCCGGACCCGTTCCTCGTGATCGCGACCCAGAACCCGATCGAGTACGAGGGGACCTTCGCCCTGCCCGAGGCGCAGCTCGACCGGTTCATGCTCCGGCTCCGGCTCGGCTACCCGCAACCGATCGAGGAGATCGTCATCCTCGACGAGCAGAAGCGCACCCATCCGCTCGAGGCGCTCGAGGAGGTCCTGAGCGTCGAAGACCTGCGTGACATGCAGGCCGCTGTGCGCGAGATCTACGTCGACTCGACCGTCTCGGACTACATCGTCCGGCTGGTGAACGGAACGCGGAACCATCCCGACGTCTACCTCGGCGCCTCGCCGCGTGGGTCGATCGCGCTCTATCGTGCCGGGCAGGCGCTGGCGGGTCTGCTCGGTCGCGACTACGTCATCCCCGACGACGTCAAGGCGCTCGCCGAGCCGGCGCTCGCCCACCGCCTGATCATCAAGACGAGCTCCTCGATCCACGACGTGCAGGCCGGCCAGGTCGTTCGTGAGCTCCTCGAATCGACCTCGATCGAGGGGGTCAGGCCGACCGGCGGTGGGCCCTCCGAGCTGCGCGCGGCCACTCGCGGCTCGTCTGCGGCGGCGAGCGGCTAGCGAGCGAACGGGCACGGAAGGGGGGCCGCAGGCAGGTGGTACGGAAACTCGAGCTGCTCATCGTCGCCGCCGTTCTCGTGGTGGCCGCGTTCTCGACCGCGCTCCCATTCCTGTTCTACCTGCTCTACCTCGCCATCCTCGTCATCGGCGGGTCGTACATCCTGGTCCGGCTCGGTCTCACCGACCTCGAGGCGGGGTATGCGGTGAGCCAGCTCCACGGCCACGTCGGCGACCGAATGCGAGTGACCTACACGTTGCGCAACGGCAGCCGCATTCCGAAGCCATGGCTCGAGATCCACAATCCGACGACACTCCCCGGCGGCCTGCCGGGACGCGCCATCACGCTTGGTGGCCGGACCGAACGCTCGTGGCTCATCCGGGCCCCGCTGTTGCGCCGCGGCCACTTCCGGATCGAACCGCTCCACATCCGGACCGGCGATCCGTTCGGGTTCTTCGAGGCGTCGGCGACCGTCGGGCAGGGGGTGTCCGTCGTCGTCTACCCGCGGATCGAACCGCTCCCGCGCTGGCGCCTCCCCGCGGCCGCGCTCGAGGGCAGCCATGCCTCTCCGGTGCGGACCCTCCAGACGACCCCCATGGCGACCTCGATCCGGCCGTATGCGCCCGGCGACGCGATGAACCGGATCCATTGGAAGAGCACCGCTCGGCACGGGGAGCTCCAGGTCAAGGAGTTCGATCTCGAGCAGACCGCCGACGCCTGGATCATCCTCGACCTCCAGCGCGGGATCCAGGCGGGTCGCGGCGACGAGTCGACGATCGAGGCGGCCGTTCGGGCCGCGGCCGCGATCGCCGACAAGGCGCTCCAGGAGAACCGGGCGGTGGGACTGACCGTCAACGTCGCCCGGACCGCGTTCCTGCCGCCCGATCGTGGCGGCCGACAGCACCTCAAGATCATGCAGCTCCTCGCCGCCGTCGAGGGCGACGGGAGCGCGCCGCTCGTCGAGACCCTGATCCACACTGTCGGGCGTCTGCGTCGGGGGATGACCGCGGTCATCATCACGCCGTCGCTCGACCCGTCGTGGGTGCGGCCGCTGGCCTCGCTCCGGACGCGCGGCGTCGCCTGCGTGGTCGTGACCCTGGACGCCGCCGCGTTCGAGCAGGCCGCCTCGCAGGCCCGCGCCAATGCGAACGGCGAGCCGGTCAAGCGCGACCCCGAGGCCGAAGCGCTCGCGGCAAAGCGTGCGCGAGCCCTGCGACATGCGCTCGCCGAGTACGAACTGCGGTCGTACATCGTCCCGCCCGGCAAGGCGCTCGGCGAGGTCCTGGCACGATGAGACGCAGGTTCCCGCTCGGTCCCGCCGAAGGATGGCTCTCGCTCGTCTGCATCCTCGTCATCTGCCTGATGCTCGCGGTCGCCATCGATGATGCGCGGTGGGTCCTCGGCCGGGGCAACTACCTCGACTTCCTCATCTACGCTGCGATCGGCGGCGTCGCCATCGGGTTCGTCGGTCCGAAGGTCGGCTGGGGCCGGTGGACGACGTATCTGGTCGGGTCCGTGCTCGCCGCGCTCCTCGTCCCGCTCATGACCGCGCTCGTCGCCTTTCCACAGGGCGCCTCGATCCGCGAGCTGTACCAGGCGACGGCGAGCTCGGTCGTCAAGGCCTACGTCGACTTGGCGCTCCTGAACCTGTCCTCGACCTCGCAATACCTGCACTACATCTTCGCGATCGGTCTGCTGGTGTGGGCGACCTCGATGTTCGCGTCATACGCGGTCTTCGGCCATCACCGCCCGATCAACGGGGTGGTCATGGTCGGGGTGATCCTCGTCGGGAACATGGCGCTGACCTTCAACGACGAGCTGCCGATCCTCATCGTGTTCAGCCTGGCCGCGCTCTTCCTGCTCATCCGCTCGCATGCCTTCGACCAGCAATCCGAATGGGTGCGCCGGCGGATCGGCGATCCGGCGTCGATCTCGAGCGTCTACCTGCGCGGCGGGAGCGTCTTCATCGGTGTCGCCGTCGTGGCGTCGCTGCTGCTGACGCAGACGGCCGCGTCGGCGCCGCTGGCCGGTGCGTGGAACGGTGTCGAGGACGGGCTGATCGCGATCTCGCGCTCGGTCCAGCGGTTCCTGCCGACGGGCGGCTCCAACCGGGCGATCAGCCTCAGCTTCGGGGCCAACGCACAGGTCGGGCAGCTGTGGTCGACGGACGGATCGGTGGCGCTCACGATCCAGCGCAACCCGTCCGACCAGGGGCACTACTACTGGCGGGCCGTCACCTACGACCAGATCGACCTCAAGGGCTGGAGCCAGGCGGCCTCGACGACCGCGGTCGTGCCGTCCGGCGCACCGCTCCTCGACGGGCTCGCCGACAACGTCGATCCGCTCGGCCGCCATTCGTTCACGTTCACCGTCACCCCGGCGGAGTTCCGGAGCTCCACGATCCTGTCGCCCCAGACGCCGGTCAAGGTGGATGCGGGCGTCCGCCTGACGACGGTCGGCCAGACCGGGTACTTCGCCACCATGGACCGCAACGGGGGGAGCGGCTCGTACACGGTCACCGCACTCACCACGGTCGACGGCAACGATCCCGGGCAGCTCAACCAGGCAGTGCTGCGCGCGACTTCCACCACCTATCCCCAGGAGATCAGGGACCTCTATTTCGGGGTCGCGGCCGGGTCGCTCGGTCCGCATGCGCTCGCGCTCGAGGCAAAGATCGTCGCGGAAGCCCCCTCGCAGGCCCCGATCGATCTCGCCAACCAGCTCGTCACGGAGCTCCATTCGGCCAACTTCAAGTACGACACGGACGTCCGCGATCTCGACTGCGCCACGCTGTCCACGGTCGAGTGCTTCGCCACCTTCCGGCGCGGGTTCTGCCAGTACTACGCGACGACGATGGCCGTGATCCTTCGCGACCTTGGCGTGCCGACCCGGATCGCCGAGGGCTTCCTGCCGGGCTCGATCGCTCCGAACTCGGCCACCGAGCAGATCCTGTTCAGCAACGCACACGCCTGGGTGGAGGCCTACTTCCCGGGATACGGCTGGGTCACGTTCGACCCGACCGGCGGCAACCTGTCGCAGATCACGCCGCTGCCGTCGGGCGTCCCGGTCGCCAGCAGCGGGCCGCGTTCATCGCTGGGTCTCCCGGTGGCGAGCCGCAAGCCCGACCTCGAGGCGCCGGGTGCCAACGTGACCACTCCCGGTTCGACCGGTGGTCGTGGCGGCGCGTCGCTCGGGCCCATGGTGGCGATCGGGGCGCTGCTCCTGTTGGTTATCGGAGTTCTCGCGTTCGTGACCTGGCAACGCGGCCCGCGCGGCGGGACCTCGGCCGATCGCGCCTATGGCACCGTCACCAGGATCGCCTCACGGTTCGGGTTTGGACCGCGACCCGGACAGACCGTCTACGAGTTCGCGGGTGCGCTTGGCGAGGTCCTGCCGGCCGTCCGGCCAGAGCTCCAGACGGTCGCCCGAGCGAAGGTGGAATCGATCTACGCGCGCCAGGTTCTCAGCGACGAACGGTTGGCGAGCCTGCGAGCCGCGCAGCGTCGCCTGCGGCTGAGCCTCCTCAGGCTCGCGTTTCGCAGGAAACGACCTCGCCGGTAGCACGCGCTGGGCGACGCACACCCTCAGAGCGCCCCGGTTCGGCTTCGCCTTTCGGCTTCGGCCAGCGCCGCCGGCTCATCGGTCAGTTCCGCGAGGTGGGCAGTCAGGTTGTGTGCGCGGAGGACCGGCCGCCCGGCGCGAAGCTCGACGACGGTGATCCCGCACAGGTCCATCGACCACATCCAGAACCGGTCGAGCGGGAGGTCGAAGAGGGTCAGCAAGGTCACCTTGAAGACGCCGTCGTGGCCCACCACGATCGACCACGGATGCGCCAGCACCGGGTCGGCGTAGCCGGGCACCTCTGACCGGTCGAGCGTGCCCGGCGTCCGGCCCTCGCCGAGACGGGCAAGCATCGCGGCGAGCGCCGGCCGGACCCGTGCCCGGACCTCGGGGAGCGACTCGCCGCCCGGCGCCCAGTGTTCGAGCGGTGCGCGTCGCCAGGCCGCCAGCTCGGCACCTTGCCGCGCCTCGATCTCGTCGCGATGAAGACCTTCCCAGGCACCCTGGCCGATCTCGAGGAAGCCCGGATCGGGCCGTCGGGCGACCGGCGCGCCTTCGGCACGCATGGCGTCCTCGATGGCCGCCGCGGTCGAGGCCGTGCGCGCGAGCGGGGAGTGGACGAGCTCGACTGGAGGACCGCTCGGAACGGAAAGCGCCGGCGGATCGTGCGGCCTTGCCAGTCGTGGCCCGACCAGCGCCGCCTGGCGCAGTCCGGTGGGGGAGAGCGGCGAATCGGCCTGGCCCTGGAAGCGACCCTCGACGACGAACGTCGACTCGCCGTGGCGGACGAAGACGACCGTCGCGTCGAGGCCCTCGGGGATGAGCGGATCCGCGCTCGGCGTCAGCCCGTCCCCCCGAGCCGGATCGTCCACAGGTCGCGGACGGCCTCCTGCATCCGAATCGCATCAGAGACCGCGTCCGGAACCGCGTCGTCGAGGGCCAGGATCATGAACGCGTCCTCGCGCGGCCGCGTGCGTGCGAGGTGCATCGCGCTGATGTTGATGTCGGCCTCGCCGAGGATGACCCCGACGCGCCCGACCGTCCCCGGGCGATCGAGGTGGCGCGTGATCAGCATGTGGTCCGCCGGCGCCATGTCGAGCCGGTAGTCATCGAGCCGCGTGATGCGCGGTTCGCCACCGGCCACCGTTCCGGCCACGACCGTCGTCCTGCCGCCGGCCTCGCCCGACAGCGTGATGAGCGCCGCGAAGGCGCCGGCGTCGGGGGTCTTGTGTTCGACGACGGTGATCCCCCGTGCCTTCGCGAGTGCGCCGGCGTTGACGAGATTGACGCGTTCGGTGATCGACGTCTCGAGCAGGCCGCGCAGGACCGCGGCGGTCAGCGGAGTCCCGTCGAATTCGGCGAGCTCGCCGGCGATCTCGAGCGTCAGCGTGCGCACACCGCCGCGGGAGAACTGGGCGAAGAACCGGCCGAGGACTTCGGCCAGCGGCAGGTACGGTGCGATTGCGCGGGCCGTCTCTGGCGTCAGGAGCGGAGCGTTGACGGCGTACCGTGCGCTCCGGCCGGCCAGGACGTCGATGACCTGGACCGCGACCTCCTCCGAAACGAGGACCTGGGCCTCGGCCGTCGATGCGCCGAGATGCGGCGTCAGGAGGCTGTTCGGCGCATCGAGGAGCGGCGAGCCGGTCGGCGGCTCGTGCTCGAAAACGTCGATCCCGGCGCCCGCGAGGTGACCCGAATGGAGCGCCTCGGCAACGGCCGCCTCGTCGACGACGCCGCCGCGCGCGACGTTGAGGACGATCGACCCGGGCTTCAACTTGGCGATCGCCTCGCGCCCGATGAGTCCCTTCGTCGATCGGTTCAGCGGGACGTGGACGGTCACGACGTCGGCACGCGCGAGCATTTCGTCGAACGTGACGAGCTCGACACCGTGGTTGGCGGCGCCCTCCGCACTGATGTACGGGTCGACGCCGATGACGGTCATCTCCATCGCCCGGGCACGAAGGGCGATCGCCTGGCCGATCTTGCCGAGCCCCACGATCCCGAGCGTCCGGCCGCGCAGCTCGAGGCCGGTGAACTGGGCGCGCTTCCATTCGCCGCGCCGGAGCGACGCGTCGGCCGGGGCGATCCGGCGGACGACCCCGTAGAGCAGCGCGAGCGTGTGCTCGGCCGCCGCGATCGTGTTGCCGGTCGGGGCGTTGACGACGACGATCCCGGCCCGCGTCGCGGCATCAAGGTCGACGTTGTCGACTCCGACCCCGGCCCGTCCGATGACTGCGAGGCGCGTCCCGGCGGCGATCAGCTCGGCATCGACCCGGACCTGGCTGCGGACGATCAGCGCGTCGTACTCGGCGATGATCGAGCACAGCTCGTCGCGGGAGAGCCCGATGCGTTCATCGACCTGGTGGTGCGCCTTGAGGAGGTCGACCCCCTCGCTCGCGACGGATTCGGCGACGAGGATCCTCACCCAGCCGTCCCGGCGACACTGGGCGTGACGATCCCGAGCGACTCGAGCGCTGCGGCCTGCGCCGCGCCGACGGCCGCTCCCGGCCGCACCATGCGACCGGCACCGATCGCCGCCATCTCGAGCGTGCTCATCGCGCCGATGATCTCCTCCACGGTGACCGAGCCGAGGTGCCCCAGCCGGAAGATCTTGCCGGCCAGTTTGCCCTGCCCGCCGGCCAGGACGAGGCCCCGCCGCCTGAGCTCGCCGTTGAACGACTTCCAGTCGAGATCGGCCGGGACGCGCGCGCCGGTGACCGTCCGCGACGCGTGCCGCTGATCGGCGAAGAGCTCGAAGTCGAGTGCCTTGAGCCCGGCGCGCGACGCGGCCGCGGCGGCCTCGTGGCGGGCAAAGACGTTCTCCGCCCCTTCGTCCTGCATCAGGCGGATGCCCTCGTCGACCTGGAAGAAGACTGCGAGCGCGGGCGTGAATGGGGTCTCGCCGCCGGCATGGGCATCGCGATGGGCACGCAGGTCGAGATAGAAGCGCGGCATGGTGGCATTCGCCATCGCGGCCCAGGTGCGCTCGGAGGCGGCGGTCATGGCAAGGCCGGGGGCGGCCATCCACGCCTTCTGCGAGCCGGTCACGACGAGGTCGATCTCCCAGGCGTCCATCTCGAACGGGACGGCACCCAGCCCCGACATGCTGTCGACGAGGATCAGGGCGTCCGGGGCGAGCTCGCGAATGACCGCCGCGAGCTCGGGGATCGGGTTCATGACCGCCGTCGAGGTCTCGTTGTGGGTGAGCAGGACCGCCTTGTAGTCGGCCGATCGCTCGAGCTCGGCCCGGAGCACCCCCGGGTCAGCGGCCTGGCCCCATTCGACGTCGAGCTTGGTGACGTCGGCTCCGAAGATCCGGGCGATCTTGGCAAAGCGCTCCCCGAACGACCCGATCGAGACGGCAAGGACCTTGTCGCCGGGCGAGAGAGTGTTGACGATTGCCGCCTCGAGCCCGCCG
>JBDTNS010000087.1:0-7706 GCA_039933675.1 Chloroflexota bacterium | reverse complement strand
TGAAGTAGTCGTGCCACAGGACGTCGAGATGGTGCTTGACGAGCTCGGCGCGCTCTTCCTTGATGCCGATCGCGCGGGCGCGAAACGTCTCGTCGGTGTTGGCCTGGTACTTCTCCATGATCCGGAAGCACGATTCGGCTTCGATTCGCGCCTGCTCGGGATCGTAGACGCCGCATGGCAGATCGCAGTGGGCCCGGGCGGTGGCCTTGGGGGCAAGCCAGCCGGTCAGTCGAGACATGACACTCTCCTTTTGGGGCCTTGGGAGACGAGCTTCGCGTTCGATGTCTGGATGCCTCGAAGTGTCCGAGCCCGGCTCGGGACTGTCAAACGACGTTGCTCCCGGCTTGTCTTGGCCGTTTCCAACCTGACGCGCCATTCTTGCAGGACGCATTCCAGACACTCGGGACAAACCGAGGCACATCGGTACGACGCCTGCTATGGGCGCCCCGCGAATCGGGTGGGGAGGCCCTTCTTCTCGGGCGTGCACCCGCGACCGCCAAGGTCGGACTCACCCTTGCGCCGGGGCGACGTCTGCCGGCCACATCGGACGATTTCGGCAAGATCGCGTCAGGTGACGTCGGACAGGAACTCGGCAAAGACGGAGACGTAGCGGTCGACATCGGAGATGGTGTGCGCGACCGACACCGTGGGGCCGAGCCACCAGCCGGACTCCCAGACGCCCCGGTTGGCGAGGTAGACCCGCAGGAGCGAGCGGAACCCGATGTCGTCGGCCGCCCGCGACTCGGCGGCGGTCCGGGGCGGTTTCGCGCAGAAGAAGTACGCGGCGTGCGCGCCCTCCTGCGCCACGCTCCAGGGAAGCCCAGCCTCGTCGATTGCGATGCGCAGACCGGCCGCCATCCGCGTACCGAGCTCGGCGGTTCGGGCGAATGCATCCTCGGTGAGCACCTCGATCAGCGCCGCACGGCCCGCGGCCATCGCCAGCGCATTGGCGAACAGCGTCCCGCCGGTGGCGACCTCCATGAGTGCCGCCCCGGACACGTGGCTGTCGGCCGGCAGCGCGCGGAACACCTTCGCGATCTCGTCGGTCATGCCGTAGGCGCCCAAGGGAACCCCGGCCGCAATCGCCTTTCCGACGGTCAGGAAGTCCGGCTCGAGATCCCAGCTTCGCGCGAGTCCGCCGTAGGCCGTGACCAGCGTGTGTGTCTCGTCGATCGCGAGCAAGGTGCCGTGCTCGCGCGTCAGACGACGCAGGGCGTCGTGGAAGCCCGCATCGGGGCGCAGGAACCCGGCGTTCGTCATGGCCGGCTCGGCCAGGACGAGGGCGACGTCGTCAGGCGTCAAGGCGCGTTCGAGTGAGGCGACGTCGTTGAAAGCGACCACCCGAGCCTGACCGGTGACTGAGCTCGGCAGACCCTCGTACTCCGGCGCGACCTCGTCCCTGTCGAGGACGACCAGGGTCGAGTCCCCGTGGCCGTGATACTTCCCATCGAACATCAGGACCACCTGGCGGCCGGTCGCGCGGCGCGCCAGGCGAAGGATCTCGGTGTTCGCCGTCGTGGCCGAATGGGTGAACTGCCACTTGGGCATTCGATAGCGGTCGGCCAGGTGCTCGGCGACCTCGAGCGCGTCGTCGCTCGCGAGGAGGAACTGGTTTCCCTGGGCCATCCGGCGAGAGACCGCCGCGACGACGGGGTCCGGGGCGTGCCCGCAGAATGCGCTCATGTCGGCGAGGAACATGTCGATGTAATCGTGGCCATCGACGTCGACGAACCGGGCACCTTTGCCGCTCGCCACCCAGATCGGCGGATGTTCGTAGAGATCGTCCATCCAGGCGTTCGGGACGCCAAGTGGCATCGTCCGCTTCGCGCGTTCCGTCCGCGCCAGGGACTGCGGTCGCTCGTCGGTGAACCGAGCGTTCTCGATGGCCTCGAGGGAACGTAGGCGCGCGGCGTTGATACCGGCCAGGTCGTTCATGCCTCTGATGATGTACCAGTCGACGCGGGCCGGAGCGTCGATGTTTTGGGGCGCTCTGGCCCGATGGCGCTCGCCGTGGAAGGCCGCGCAGGCCTCCACACGTCAGCGACAGTGGCCTGAAATCACGAGAGCTCCCCCTCACGAAACCCAGGACGAGTACCGACGCGCCGTCCGCAGACCCAACACCTGCCTACGAACGGTTGATGGGACCGACCCCAGGCTCAACCGGCCGGGTCATGGCGCTGAGTGGGTGACGGGTTCGGAACTATTAGGTGCTGTCGTGACTGGCGGTCTCCGCACATGATCGGGCTCAGTCGGTCATCAGGTGAAGTCATTGAGGCAAGCCGCCGGCTTGTGCACTCGGAACACGCCCAAACATGGCCATTCGCTCGCTATTTTCCGACGTTGGGCTTCCGGTCCTCGCATCCGAACCCCGGCTTGGGGCCCTGGCCGGCGGCAACTGGGTCACCGCGGCTCGGTTCCGTCGATCCGAACGTGGTCTGGCCGAGACCTCGGCGCTCCTCGATACCCTCCAGACGGAGGCGCCGGTCGGATTCGGCTTCGTGGATCGCGATTTCCGAGTCGTTCATATGAACGAGACCCTGGCCGAGATCAACGGCAGTCCAATGGCACAGCAGCTTGGGCGCCTCGTGAAGGACATTGTCCCCGAGATCTGGCCACTGGTGGAGCCAATGTACCGGGTCGTTCTCGAGACCGGTCATCCCGTCGTCAACGTCGAGATCGTGGCGCGAACGGCCGCCGATCCGACCCAGCGGCATCACTGGCACGCCAGCTACTACCCGGTCCGCGTCGCGGATGCGATCATCGGCATCGCGCTCATGACCGTCGACATCACCGATCGCGTCGAGCTGCGCGAGGCCGAGTCCGAGCGGGGTCGCCTAGCGGCCGTCGTCGAGCACGTCGCCGATTCCGTCATGATCGCCGACCTCGAGGCACGAATCACCTACGTCAACCCGGCGTTCGAGCGGCTGACCGGCTACACCCGCGAGGAGGTCATCGGCCAGAACCCGCGTATCCTCGGCAGTGGCGTCCAGGCGCCGGCCTTCTACACCGCGATGTGGGCCGCCCTGACCAGTGGCAGCCCGTGGGTCGCCGACTTCGTCAATCGCCGCAAGGACGGCTCGCTGTTCACGGAGGAGGCCGTCATCTCGCCGATTCGGGACGGCACGGGTGCCGTCACGAGTTACGTGGCGGTGAAGCGCGACGTTACGAGCGAGCGAGCGATCCAGACTTCGTCGGTGCGGCTCGCCCGCGAGCGAGCCCTGATCGCCGGGACAATCCGCGCCATCGGGCCGCGCGACACGCCCGAGGCGACCGCCCAGGCGATCTGTGGGCAGGTGCTGAACCTTTCCGGCCTCGCGGCCGCCCAGCTGTTCGTGTTTGGGCTCAACGGGCGAGCCGTGCCAATCGGGTTCGCGGTGGCCCATCAGCCCGACCCGCAACTGCGCCCGCTTCCCCTCGGGCGCAGTCGATATCTCCGCGAGCGAGCCACCGACGGACCGTGGATCGAACCCTGGGTTGACCGACCCGGGCACCCCTACAACAAGCTCCTGCTCCGCCTCGGTGTCCACCAGGCTGCGTTCGCGCCGGTCCGCTGGGACGGCAGGCTCATCGGGCTGCTCGTCGTCGACGCGGCGTCGTCGGTCGGCGAGGCGGCGGTCGCGGCCGCGCTGGGCGCGCTGGTCGAGTTCGCCGACCTCGCCGGGGCGCTCATCGGCCGCGACCTCGACAAGCGGGCGGAGGCGCAGGCGGTGAGGCAGCACCTTCACGCGATCATCGCTCGTCAACGGTTTCACCCGGTTTTCCAGCCGATCATCGACCTCGAAACCGGAGCGGCCGTCGGCTACGAGGCGCTCACGCGGTTCCACGATGGGGTCGCGCCGGACGTTCGCTTCGGCGAGGCCGCCACCGTCGGCCTCGGCCAGGAGCTCGAGACGGCCACCATCAAGGCCGCGCTCGCCGAAGCCCGGCTGTTGCCCAAGGGCGCGTGGCTCAATCTGAACGCGTCGCCGACGCTCATCATGGCGGGACAGCCACTCGCGAGCCTGTTGCGCGGCACCCGACGGCCGCTCGTGCTCGAAGTCACCGAGCATGCCGAGATCGGCGACTACGCGGCGTTCGGCGCCGCCCTGAGGGCACTGCGTCCGAGGGTCGAACTGGCGGTAGACGACGCCGGCGCCGGCTTCGCCAGTCTTCGCCACATCCTCGAACTGCGACCCAGCTTCGTGAAGCTCGATCGCTCGCTCGTAGCGGGCCTGGAGGCGGATCCGGCTCGTCAGGCGCTGATCGTCGGGCTGCTCCATTTCGCCCGCTCGACCAACTCACGATTGATCGCCGAGGGGATCGAGACCGTCGCCGAGCGCGACACGCTCCGGGCACTGGATATCCATCTCGGCCAGGGTTATCTGCTCGGCCGGCCAGGACCGGCGGCCGACGTATGACCGAGCTCCGCGTCGCTGACTACTTTGCAATCGCGCGGACCGCCAGGTTCCGGGTATCGCAGCGACGGCTCATGCGCGACTCCGCCAGGCAGGGCATGCTCCTTGCGACGGCTGTCGCGGTTCTCGGAAGCATCTGGTTCGTGCCGTTTCATCCAGCTGCCGGCGTTCTTGTCGTCGCTCTGAATGCGACTGTTGCCCTCGTCGCGATGGGTGGCTACGTGGCGATCGGATCAGTTGGACGACGTTACCCAGAGGTCGTCGTCTTCCTGGTCCTCGCGGCTGTCGATGGCGCGACGATCGCCCTTGGGTTCGGTCATCGCGGGCTGGCGTTCGTGGCGGGAGGCTACCTGCTCGTGTTGCCGATCGTGGTCGCCCTCTTCGTTCCGTGGCGCACCTCGGTCCATGTTGCCTGGCTTGCAATGCACGCCGCGGGCATGGCCGCGTTCGTCGGACTCGCTGACCAAGGGTCCCTGCCGGGCGGGAGGGATGAGCTGCTCGGTCTGTTCGCCGTTGCCGTCGTGGTGAGCCAGTCAGGGCACGTGACCAACCTGCGAGGGAGGGTGTTGGGCTTCGTGCAAATCGAACGGATCCGCAGCCTCAATCGTCAGTCGCGCCGCGATCGCGTTCAGCTGGACGACCTCAACACGGCACTGGAACACTCGGCCACGACCGATTCGCTGACCGGGCTCCGGAACCGATCGGCGCTCGACGTAGACATCGCGACCGTCCGATCACGGATCCAGCGGCAGACAGAGTCGTACGGGCTCCTGATTCTCGACCTCGATCACTTCAAGTCCGTGAACGATCGACTCGGCCACCTGGCGGGCGATGACGTCCTGCGGACGATCGGCGCGGCCCTGACCCGAGTACTCCGCCCCGGGGACACCGCGTATCGCTATGGGGGAGAGGAGTTTGCCGTCATCGTGCGGTTGGCCCGCCCGCGAGACGCCGTGGTCGTCGCCGAGCGCATCCGGGGGGCTATCGAGGATCTCCGGATCCCAAATCCCGGCAATCCTCCATACGGGAATGTCACTGCGTCGATTGGGTTCGTGGTGGTGGGGCCACGCAACCGGGACAGTGCGACCGACGCGTGGTTCGGAACAGCGGACGCGGCCCTCTACCGTGCCAAGGACCTGGGCCGCAACCGCTGTGAAGCGGCGCGCGACATGGTGATGGCGGAGGGCCGTGGGTCGTCCGACGAGCCGCGGCCGATGCAATGGGCAAGACGTTGAGCTTGGTCGGCCTCCTCTTCGCGCTGGGGTAGATCGGCAGGCGGGAGGCGGAGATCGGATTGGCCGCGGATTGACACCTCGCGGTCGGCGGCTACGCTGGCTCGACCGCGGCCCGAGCGTGTCCCGATGGATGCCCTGCGGCAGGAGGGACAGCATGCCCAAGTACCTGTTCATCGGGAGCTACACGGCGGAGGGTGCCAAGGGCGTCCTCAAGGAAGGCGGCACGGCGCGACGGGCCGCGACCGAGAAGCTGGTTGCCTCGCTCGGCGGCACCGTGGAGGCGTACTACTTCGGGTTCGGCAGCGATGACTTCTATCTGATCGCCGACTTGCCGGGCAACGCCGCAGCTGCCGCTGGCGCACTGACCACGGCTGCCTCCGGCGCGGTCGGAACCCGTACGATCGTGCTCCTCACGCCAGAAGAACTGGACGCGGCGGCGAAGCTCTCGCCCAGCTACAGGCGACCTGGCGGCTGACGCGACAGCAGGTTGCCGGCCCGGGCGCCCGTTTGGGCATCCGGCCTTGAACAGGCGTCGTGCCTGGTCATCCGCGGGCGGTGTCGGCCGGGTCGGGGCGGGTATCATCGGCTCGATGACCGAGCGAGGGCTCCCCATTGCGGACGGCGCGCCCGCCTGCCCGTTCGTGGCGTTCGAGGACGATCGGGAATCGCGGTCGACGAGTCCCGATCATCGCCACCGTTGCTATGCCGAGCCGGTGCCCGCCCCACGTGCCGCAGCACATCAGGAGGCGTATTGCCTGTCGAGCACGTTCCCGGTATGCCCGACCTTCCAGGACTGGGCCAGGCGGGAAGCGGCGCATGCTCGCGGCGAGGGTGCGAAGCCGGCGCCGGCACCGACGGCCACGGCGACCTCGGGGCCGTCCGCCTCCTCGGGTGCGCTGGGTCCGGACCTGGATGAAGACGACGCCGTAGATCGAGGTGCGGCACACGGCTCGAGCGAGCCGCCACCGATCCATCGCAACCCGCCGCGCGACTGGGCGGCGCCGCCGCCGTGGGCCCCGGGCGGAGCCGGCGCATTGGCAGCCTCCCGTGCACGCCGGTCGGCCGGGACGCGTGGCGGCATCGCGGAATCGGGCCCCCCGGACTTCCTGGCCGGCCGCGAAGATGGCAGCCGCGGGCTCGCTGGTAGTTCGGCCGACAGGCTCGCGACCGGCGAGGACGTCGCCGACGTCCTGGGCACGTCGATGGCGGCGCAGGTGATCGCCGCGACGTCGTCGGTCGGGGCGGACCCGCTGGCAGACGAGGAACTTGCCCGACTTGTCGCTCCGGCCCGGGTCGGCGACCGCGCGGCCCCTGACCGGCAACCACCACCGCGTCCCGGGAACCGGCCGCGGGTCAGTTCAACGCGAGCCGGGCCGCCCCGCGATGCGATCGTCGGGCCGGCGTGGGAACGATCGCGACGGTACGAGGCGTATCCGACGATTCGGACGCGGGTGGGGCTCCCGCAACTACCGCGCCTGGCGGTCCTCGCGGTGGCCCTGGCGATCGCCGCACTCGGCCTCTTCTTCCTGCCGGCGCTGCTCGGCGTCGGCGGGGGCAGTGGCGGCAGCGGCACATCTGTCGGGGGCCCCAGTCCGAGCGTGAGCCAGAGCGCCCTGCCATCGAGTCCACCCGCCGTAACGCCAGTGGCTGCCACGTCGCAGGTGTACATCGTCAAGGCCGGCGACACCATGACACGGATCGCGGCCGCCTACGGGCTCAAGGCAGACGTCGTGTGCGCGGCAAACAAGGACTCGATCACGAACTGCGACAAGCTGCAGGTCGGCCAGGAAATCGTGATTCCGAGCAAGACCCCCGGCGTGATCAACGACGCCTCGGCGTCCCCGTCTCCCTCCTAGCGGGCGTCGCGGCAGGCCGGCGCAGCGCCGCCGGACTGCGCGGCTCGGCAGGCTCATACCCTGGCGCTGAGGCCACGAGCTCAGCGCACGGGCGCTCTATCGAGGCGCGATGTTGATTGCGGTGATCTTTCCGGCCTCGACGCGGAACGTGGCGTCGATGTGCTGGCTCTGGGCTCCTGGTCGGACCACGAGCACGTCAGCCTCGTAGGTGTTGCCGGTAT
>JBDTNS010000086.1:0-7798 GCA_039933675.1 Chloroflexota bacterium | reverse complement strand
GACGGAACCCGCCCGGGCGCCTGGCGACTGTTTCACGTGAAACCAGCTAGCCCGCGCAGGGAGGCCGGCCCCGTATGGTGAGCGCCGGTGCATGTCGAGATATGCGCTCGCCAAGCGTCGCGGGGCAGACTCGGTTCAGTCACGTCGCCAGAGAGGTGGAACCGGCCGGCAATGGTAGAATTGAACACCGTGAGACCAAACCGAGCAGGGTACTGAGTGGGCCAGACGATCGCCTGCGCGAACCAGAAGGGCGGCGTTGGGAAGACCACCACAGTCGTGAATCTCGGGAGCTACCTCGCCCTCGCGGGTGAGCGTGTTCTCGTTGTGGACCTCGACCCTCAGGGCAACGCCACCAGCGGCCTCGGCCTTGACCGTCAGTCCATCGAACGCTCGATCTACGACGCGGTCATCGACGGGGCGAAACTGGCGGATTTGACCGTTCCGGGGCCGGTTCCCGGCCTCGACGTCGTGCCTTCCGCCATCGCGCTGGCCGGCGCCGAGGTCGAGCTCGCACCCGTCGAGGGTCGTGAACGGCGACTCGCACGGTTGCTCACGGAGACCGTCGCCGACTACGACTACGTTCTCGTCGACTGCCCGCCATCGCTTGGTTTACTGACGGTCAATGCCCTGACCGCGGCCGATTCGGTCCTGATCCCGCTGCAATGCGAGTACTACGCCCTGGAAGGACTCTCTCAACTGCTTGCCACGCTCGACCTGATCCGCGACCACCTCAACCCCGCGCTCGCCGTGAAGGGTGTCGTCCTGACGATGTTCGACGGGCGCACCAAGCTCTCCGCAGATGTCGCGGCCGAAGTGCGACGGCACCTCGGCGATCGCGTCTTCGACACCGTCATTCCACGCAACGTCCGCCTCGCCGAGGCCCCGAGTCACGGCCAGCCGATCTCGCGCTACTCGCCGGATTCGACCGGAGCGCTTGCCTACGCCGCCCTCGCCGTGGAGCTTCGCCTCCGGGATGAACACTTCGGCACAACCCCTCCAGGACTCCAGGAAGCGATGGTGGCGCCATGACCGTTCGACCCGAACGCTCCCAGGGACTGGGCCGCGGGCTGGCCTCGCTCATCCCGCAGCGCAACTCGAGCCATCCCGGCACGCTCGAGATCGCAACGGCCAGCATCCGCACGAACCCGCGCCAACCGCGCAAGCGCTTCGATCCAGAGCGGCTGGCGACCCTGACCGCGAGCATCATGGAACATGGCGTCCTGCAGCCGATCCTCGTGACCGAGACGATCGAGGGCTATCAGCTGGTCGCCGGCGAGCGACGACTTCGCGCCGCCCAGGCGGCTGGGCTCGACCGCATTCCCGCCGTCGTCCGCCAGCTCGCGGACCGCGATCAGCTCGAACTTGCCCTCGTCGAGAACCTGCAGCGGGAGGACCTCGATCCCATCGAGACTGCCGATGCCTACCGCCAGCTCATCGATGAGTTCGGGTTCAGCCAGGACGACCTCGCAGCACGCGTCGGACGGGCACGTTCGACCGTCGCGAACACGCTCCGCCTGCTCGAGTTGGCACCCGGCATCCAGGCCGCGGTCGGCGACGGCCGACTGACCGAGGGGCATGGCCGCGCCATCGGCGGTCTTCCCACCGAACTCCAGGACCGCGTGCTGGACTCCGTCATCGGACAGGATCTCTCCGTTCGCCAGACCGAGGAGCTCGTTCGACGCCTGCGCGAGCCAAAACCGGGACCGGCCGATCCGCCTGCACGCCGTCTGGATTCGGATCTCGAACGCGTCGAAGAGGACCTTCGTCAGGCCCTGGGAACCAAGGTCAGCCTCGCCAAGTCAAGGCGCGGCGGCCGCATCGTCATCGAGTACTACAGCGACGAGGAACTCGGGCGACTCTATGAACGCCTGACCGGAGGAACTGCGTGACCGAGGAAGCTGCACGTCCATCCACCACGAGCGGCCGAGGCGCACCTGGCGCTCCGACCGGAGGGGCGAAGCGACCCAGGGCGGCTGCCTCGGACTACACCGCCGCAAGCATCCAGGTCCTCGAGGGGCTCGAGGCCGTCCGTAAGCGGCCGGGGATGTATATCGGCTCGACCGATGCGCGCGGTCTCCACCACCTCGTCTGGGAAGTCGTCGACAACTCGATCGACGAGGCGATGGCCGGCCAGGCGACCACGATCAAGGTCACGATCAAGGCCGACGACTCCGTCACCGTCGAAGACGACGGTCGCGGCGTCCCGGTTGGTCGGCATTCCACCGGGAAGGACGCCCTCGAGGTCGTTCATACGGTCCTGCACGCCGGCGGCAAGTTCGGCGGTGGCGGGTACAAGGTGTCGGGCGGCCTCCATGGCGTCGGCGTGAGCGTGGTCAATGCCCTGTCCTCGTGGATGCGCGTCGAATCGGCCCGTGACGGGTCGGTCTGGGCCCAGGAGTACAACCGCGGGAAGCCGACCGGCCCGGTCAAGAAGATCGGGCCGCAGGGCACGCGACGCGGCACGACGACGAGCTTCATCGCCGACGTCGAGATGTTCGAGACGTCGGAGTACTCGTTCGACCTCATCAGTCAGCGCCTGCGCGAATCGGCGTACCTGAACAAGCGCGTCTGGATCACCCTGATCGACGAGCGAAACGACCGCGAGCGATCGTTCTACTTCGAAGGCGGTCTGCAGTCGTTCGTCCGGCATCTGAACCGGAACAAGGAAGTCCTCCACACGCGACCGATCTATGTCGAGCGTCGGGAGGGCGGGACGGCTGTCGAGGTGGCCCTCCAGTACAACGACTCGTACACGGAAAACGTCCTCGCCTTTGCCAACAACATCAACACGATCGACGGGGGAACGCACGTCACCGGCTTCCGTGCCGCGCTGACGAGCTCGCTCAACGACTGGGCGCGTCGCGCCGGCGTCCTCCGCGACGCCGACGGCAATCTGTCCGGCGACGACGTCCGCGAGGGCCTGACCGCCGT
The DNA here is from genome assembly GCA_039933675.1 of Chloroflexota bacterium. Lineage (GTDB taxonomy): Bacteria > Chloroflexota > Limnocylindria > Limnocylindrales > CSP1-4 > SPCO01. The sequence continues at coordinate 4,867 of JBDTNS010000086.1, read as the reverse complement.
CATCAGCGTGAAGCTCACCGATCCGCAGTTCGAGGGGCAGACGAAGGCAAAGCTCGGGAACGCCGAGGTGAAGGGCCAGGTCCAGACTGCGGTCGCCGACAGTCTCGGACAGTACCTCGATGAGAATCCGGCCGACGGCCGACGGATCATCGAGAAGTGCCTCACCGCAGCTCGCGCGCGCGAAGCGGCCCGCAAGGCTCGCGATCTCGTCATCCGCAAGGGCGCCCTCGACGGGATGTCGCTGCCGGGCAAGCTCGCCGACTGCCAGGAGCGCGATCCCGCACGGAGCGAGCTCTACCTCGTGGAGGGCGACTCGGCGGGTGGCTCAGCCAAACAGGGCCGTGACCGCCGGAACCAGGCGATCCTCCCGCTCCGGGGGAAGCTCCTGAACGTCGAGAAGGCCCGCCTCGATCGCATCCTGTCGAGTGAGAACGTTCGGCCGCTCATCATCGCCCTCGGGGCGGGCATCGGTGACAGCTTCGACATCGCGAAGCTCCGCTATCACCGGATCATCATCATGACCGACGCCGACGTGGACGGCGCCCACATCCGGACCCTGCTGCTGACGTTCTTCTATCGCCACATGCCCCTCGTGATCGAGCACGGTTACCTCTACATCGCGCAGCCGCCGCTCTACCGCGTCAGCACCGGCAAGGTGACCCGCTATGCGCAGTCCGAAAAGGAGCGCGATCGCGTCGTCAAGGAATTCAACGTCAAGAACCTGTCGGTCCAGCGCTTCAAGGGACTCGGCGAGATGAACGCCGACCAGCTCTGGGAGACGACGATGAACCCGGACACGCGGACGCTCCTCCGCGTCGACAGCGAGGACGCAGCCGCGGCCGACCAGATCTTCACGATGCTCATGGGCGAGAAGGTTGGGCCTCGCAAGGACTTCATCAAGAGCGAGGCTCGAAAGGTCCAGAATCTTGACGTCTGAGACCGCTCGCGCGACGCGGGCGACCCGGTCGGCCGGGCCGCCCCGGAGCGCCCGGGTGATCGAGACGGCCGGCGGTCGTTTCGAGTTCTCGCCCCACAACTGCTTCGGCTGCGGGACGCTCAACGCCGGCGGTCTCGGTCTCGACCTCCACGTCGAGGCAGGTCGATCGTGGATCGACGCCACCCTGGATCGACGGTTCGAGGGCTGGGAGGGCGTGATCCACGGCGGGATCCTCTGCTCGATCCTCGACGAGGTGATGGCCTGGGCCCTGGTCGGCGAAGACAACTGGGGCGTCACGGCGCGAATGGCCGTCGAGTTCCGCAAGCCGGTTGCCGTCGATCAGCCGATCCACGCCGAAGGGTGGATCACGCGAGCCCGGCGTCGGGTGATCGATACGGCCGGGACCATCGTGGACGCCAAATCGGGCATCGAACTCGCGACGGCGACCGGCGTCTACGTCGCAGCCGACGCAGCCCGCAAGGGAGAACTGCGCAGCCGCTACGGCTTCCGTTCGGCTGATCAGGCCGACGGGCGCGCGCGAGCGGACGCCGCGTCCGGGGACGGCCGCTGATGACCGCCACGGCCATCGTGCCCCTGGCAAGCGCCGTGACGGCCCACGCCGTCGCCTTCGTGGCAAGCCACGTGAATCGGGCCGAAGCGCTGGGTGTCTCGCTGGCGGAGCTGACGAACGACCCCGACGGATTCGCGACCGCCCTGACCCGTGGATTGCGGGAACTCGCGGATCCCGACTATCTCGCCGGTCAGCAGCGGGTCGCGCCCGCGATCGGTGCCATCCACGGGGTGCGCTGGCCGCTCCTCGCCGCGGTCCAGCGCGGCTTCCGGAAGGTCACGAAGCGGGATCGCGTCACGCCGCTCCTGTTCATCGCCGACCGGCTCTTCCGCGAGCGGGAGCTCGAAGCCCGCTGGTTTGCGTTCGGTCTCCTCGAGCGAACGCTCGGGGCGGAGACGGAACGGACGTGGCAGCTCCTGCGCCGCGCCGCCCGCGAAGCCGGCGATTGGATCACCGTCGATTCGCTCGCGCACCCGTACGGCACCGGAATCGCCGCGGAGCCGTATCGCTGGGCCGAGCTCGAGCAGCTCATCTACAGCAGCTCGCGCTGGGAACGGCGCCTCGTCGGCTCGACGATCGCGACGATGACCCATGCCGACCGGCGTGGCGGACGCGATCCCGAGGTTGCGATACATGCCCTTCCGCTCCTTGCCGCGCTCATGGGCGATGCCGACCCCGACGTCCAGAAGGCGCTCGCCTGGGCCTACCGCTCGCTGATCGTCGTCGACCGCGCCGCCACCGAGGCGGCGCTCCGAAACGAGACCGAGCGCGCGGCGCTGACCTCGGATGGACATCGCGCGTGGGTCATCCGCGATTCGCTGTCGAAGCTCGATCCGGCCACCGCAACGGAGCTCCGCGACGCCCTCGCCGGGATCCGCAAGCGTCCTGGCGCGCCGGCCACGTCGGCCGCCGCCGAGGCGATCGCCCGGTTCGGTCAGCTTCCCGATCCGGCCGAGCATCCGGAGCCGCCGCTCTGATGACCCCGCCCACGACCACCAGCACGACGCCTCAAGCCTCCCCTGATCCGACAGGAGTGATCCGAACGTGACCGACGACCTGGGCGACTTCCGATCGATCCGCATCGAGGACGAGATGCGGGTCAGCTACCTCGACTACGCGATGAGCGTCATCGTGTCGCGGGCGCTGCCGGACGTTCGCGACGGGTTCAAGCCCGTCCATCGCCGGATCCTCTACGCGATGGGCGAGATGGGCCTGTCCGCCACGAGCTCGTATCGCAAGTGCGCCGCGATCGTCGGCGAGGTGATGGGCAAGTACCACCCGCACGGTGACCAGGCGCTCTACGACGCGCTCGTCCGGCTCGCCCAGGACTTCTCGATGCGCTATCCGCTCGTCGACGGTCAGGGCAACTTCGGTTCGGTCGATGGCGATACCGCCGCCGCGATGCGCTACACCGAGGCGCGGCTGACCGCGATCGCCGGCGAGATGCTCGCCGACATCGACAAGGACACCGTCGACTTCGTCGACAACTACGACGGCACGCAGAAGCAGCCCTCGGTCCTGCCGGCGAAGCTCCCGAACCTCCTCGTCAACGGGAGCTCGGGGATCGCGGTCGGGATGGCGACCAACATCCCGCCTCATCACCTCGGTGAGATCGTCGATGCGACGATCGCCATGATCGACGACCCGGACCTCACCTCGGACGACCTGTGCAAGTTCGTGCAGGGGCCGGACTTCCCGACCGGGGGGACGATCTATCGCTTCGAGCGCCAGCGCAACGCGCTGACCGGCGAGTGGGAGACGGTCGACGCGATCCGCCAGATGTACGCCCACGGCCGGGGCCGGGTCGTGATGCGCGCCCAGGTCGCGTTCGAGGAGGTCAAGGGCGACCGGACCGCGATCATCGTCACGGAGCTCCCGTACCAGGTCAACAAGGCGAGCCTGCTCGAGAAGATCGCCGAGCTCGTCAAGGACAAGCGGATCGAGGGGATCGGCGACCTGCGCGACGAGTCCGACCGCGACGGGATGCGCATCTATATCGAGCTCAAGCGCGACGTCAACCCGCACAAGATCCTGAACAACCTGTTCAAGCACACGCCGATGCAGCTGGCGTTCAACATGAACATGCTCGCGCTTGTCGATGGCCAGCCGCAGACACTGCCGCTGCGCGGCGTGCTCGTCCACTACCTCGAGCACCGGCGCGAAATCATCCGCCGCCGGACCGAGTTCGACCTCGGCAAGGCGCGTGCACGAGCCCACATCCTCGAAGGTCTCAAGGTCGCGCTCGACAACCTCGACGCGGTGATCCGGACGATCCGCGAGTCGGCCGACGTCGATTTCGCCCGCACGAACCTGATGACCCGCTTCGACCTGTCGGAGCTCCAGGCGCAGGCGATCCTCGACATGCGGCTCGCCCGTCTCGCGGCGCTCGAGCGCCAGAAGATCGAGGACGAGTACCTCGCGATCATCCAGCTCATCGCCGAGCTCGAGGACATCCTCGCCAATCCCGCCCGGGTCAGCCAGATCATCAAGGACGAGCTCGCGGAGCTGAAGAAGAAGTACGCCGGCGAGCGCCGGACCCGCGTCGCCGACGATTTCAGCCGCGAGATGACCGACGAGGACCTGATCGCCGACGAGGACGTCGTCGTCACGATCTCCGGGCGCGGCTACATCAAGCGCCAGCCGGTCGCCACCTACCGCCGCCAGCATCGCGGCGGGAAGGGGATCATCGGCCACGTCACCCGCGAGGAGGACGCGGTCGAGCACCTGCTCGTCGCCAACACCCACCACTGGGCGCTCTTCTTCACGAACCGCGGCCGGGTCTTCTCGGCCAAGGTCCACGCCATCCCGGATGCGAGCCGGCAGGCCAAGGGTATGGCGATCATCAACCTGCCGGGCGTCCAGGTGGAATCGGGCGAGGTCCCGATGGCGACCATCACCCTCCCCGACTTCAAGGCGGGTTCCTACCTCGTCCTCGCCACCCGGAGCGGGATCATCAAGAAGACGCCGCTCGAGCAGTTCGAGAAGGTCCGTTCGTCGGGGATCCGGGCGATCACGCTCAACGACGAGGACGAGCTCGCCTGGGTCGACGTCTCGACCGGGTCGGACGACGTGATCATCGCGACCGCCCAGGGCAAGCTCGCGCGCTTCTCCGAGGGCGAGGTCCGGCCGATGGGTCGCGACGCCGCGGGCGTGATCGGGATCCGGCTCGCTCGCAAGGGCGACTCGGTCGTCGGCATGAGCGTCGTCCAGCCCGACAGCGACCTGCTGGTCCTGACCGAGACCGGCTACGGCAAGCGCGTGCCGCTCACCGAGTTCCGCAAGAAGCACCGTGGCGGCCAGGGCGTCGGGCTGATCAGCCTCGAGGGCCGCAAGACCGGCGACGTCGCCGCGGTCCAGCA
>JBDTNS010000085.1:0-7804 GCA_039933675.1 Chloroflexota bacterium | reverse complement strand
GGCCGCAGCCCGGGGCGGACCTGCGCTACGACCTGCGGATCACGTTCGAGGAGGCCGTCAAGGGGACCGAGAAGGAGATCGAGTTCACCGCGCTCCAGCGCTGCGAGACGTGTCACGGCAGCGGGGCGAAGCCCGGGACCGAGACCATCACGTGCCCACAGTGCAACGGTCGCGGCGAGGTGCGTTCGGTCCGCCAGACGATGCTTGGCCAGATGGTCAACGTCAGCGCCTGCCCGAGCTGTAACGGCGAGGGCCGAATCGTCGTGACGGCGTGCGAGACGTGCCGCGGCGATGGGCGGACCGAGCGCAAGCGCACGCTCCGGGTCTCGATCCCGCCCGGCATTGACGAGGGACACCAGATCCGCCTCTCGAACGAGGGCGAGGTCGGACCGCGCGGCGGGGCACCCGGCAGCCTCTACGTCGCCGTCCACGTCCAGCCCCACGCGACGCTGACGCGCGAGGGAACCGAGCTCTTCTACGACGCCTCGATCTCGATCGTGCAGGCTGCCCTCGGCACGCGGATCTCCGTCCCGACGGTCGAGGGCGGCGAGGAGATCGAGATTAAGCCCGGGACACAGCCGAACACGGAGATCCGCCTCCGCGGCAAAGGTGTTCCGCACGTTCGGCGGGCGGGGCAGCGTGGCGACCTTCACGTCATGGTCGACGTCGTCGTCCCGACCAAGCTCTCCAAGAAGGCCCGCGAACTGTTGACCGCGTATGCCGACGAATCGGGCGAGGCCGTGGCCCACGGCGGCGGTCTCCTCGAAAAGCTCGGGCTGTAGTTGACCGACGCCACGGCCGGCGCCTGGCTGGAGCTCGCGGTCGAGGCCGACGTCGAGGCCGTTGAGGCCGTCAGCGAGATCCTCGGTCGCGCGGCGCCCGGCGGAACATCCGTTGAACCGGCCTTCGAGCTGATCGAGGAGGGGCTGGGTGCGCGTGTCGACCCGACCCGACCTGCGATCGTGCGCGCCTATCTCCCGGCGCGGGATCGGGCGGCCGCCGAACGGGCCGCCGCCGTCGTGGCCGAGGTGCTCGGGCACCTCCAGGCATTCGGGTTGCGACCGATCGGCGAGCTGCGGACGCGGATCGTCCAGGAGGCCGATTGGGCCGATGCGTGGAAGGCGTACTTCCCGGTCATGCGGATCGGGCGGCACCTCGTGATCCGCCCGACGTGGCGCCGCCACCGCCGTGCAGCCGATGACGTCGTCCTCGACCTCGATCCGGGGATGGCGTTCGGGACCGGCCTCCATCCGACGACGCGGCTCTGCCTTGTCGGGGTCGAGACGCTCGCCGAGCAGCGAATCCTCGAGGGCGCCCGCGTCCTGGACGTCGGCTGCGGGTCGGGGATCCTCGCGATCGCGGCGTTGAAGCTCGGTGCCGGGTCTGCCATCGGTGTCGACACCGACCCGATCGCGATCGAGGCGACGACCGCCAATGCCCGACGGAACGGCCTGGCGCGACGGCTGCGCGCGCGTATCGGCAGCCTCCCCAGCGGCGAGCCGCCGTTCGACGTGGTCCTGGCGAACCTGATCGCCGGCCTCCTCGTGCCGCTCGCGCCTGCCCTTCGCGACGAGCTCCGGCCGGGCGGGTCGCTGCTCGCGTCGGGGATCTTCATCGATCGCGAGGACGACGTGCGCACCGCGTTCGAGGTGGCGGGTCTCGACGTCGTGGCCGCGACAGCGGAGGGAGACTGGGTGGCGATCCACGCGGTCAGGCCGGCATGACCGGGGTCCCTTGGCGGCGCTGGACGCTCCCGGCCCTACAATCGGCGCGATGCCCGCGTACTTTCCGTTCCTGGTCGCCACGCACGTGATCCTCGCCGTGAGCCTCGTGCTGCCGTCGGTCCTTCTGCCATTTGCGCTGCGGCCGCGGCGGGCAACGGTCGACTCGGGGAATGGTGTCGTGCGGAGTCTTGTGTGGGCGCAGTCGAATGGCACGCTGGCGATTGGGCTTGGTCTCGCGGCGACCGGGCTGGCGCTCATCGCGACGCTCGGCTCGTCGCTGCTCGAACAGCCGTGGCTGCTCGTTGCGCTCTCGATCTATGCCGCCAACCTCGGCCTCGCCATCTTCATCCAGCGGCCGAACCTGCGCCAGCTGATCGGGGTCCGTGCACCCGCCGACGACCGGATCTGGCTCGAACGGGCCAGGCGGCAGCGCTACGTCTCCTACCTCATGGCCGGGCTGGTCGGCACGATCGGGTTCCTGATGAGCTCCAAGCCGGTGCTGTGGTGACGCCCGTCGAGCCGGCCGGCACCGCATCCGACACGTTCGTCGAGGACTGCCTCTTCTGTCGGATCGCGGCGGGCCTGGTCCCGGCCGACCGCCTCCACGACGATGACCTGGTCGTCGCGTTCCGTGACATCGCCCCGCGCGCGCCGACCCACATCCTGCTCGTCCCGCGCCGCCACATCGCGTCGGCGGCCGAGCTGACCGAGGCGGACGGGCCGCTGCTCGGCCGGCTCTTCGCCGTCGCCGCCGCCTTGGCCCGTACGGAAGGGATCGCAGACGGCGGCTACCGGATCGTGTCGAACGTCGGTCGGTGGGGCGGCCAGACCGTCGACCACCTCCATTTCCACCTCATGGGCGGGCGGCCCTTCCAATGGCCGCCCGGATGACGGCGATGCGCCGCCGGCTCGTGCTGGCCGGCATCCTGGCGGCCGTGAGCCTCCCAGTTGCCGCTTGCGGCCCCAGCGAGGACCCCGACCGGAGCTTCCCGGTCCCTTCGATCGGGCCGGCGATGACGGTCTCGCCGGCCGTCAACCTGACGCGGGTGGAGCTCGCCCGTGTCCTCGCCGCGCACGACCTCGTCCTGACCGATACCCAGGCGCCGGTTCGTCCGCCCGAGGCGCCGCTCCTGACCGCCGCGCCGCGCGCCATCTATCAGGTCCTCCTGCCCAGGGACCCGCAGAAGGGCTTCATCGTCGTCTACGAGTTCAGCGACCCGACGCGTGCCGCCGCCGCGGCAACCGAGGAGCAGGCATACGTCGCGACAGGGCCGGCGCGCGTCCAGACGCCGCTCGGGACCGTCACGATCATCCGCCAGGTCGGGTCGACGATTGTGCTCTACGCGTGGCTTCCAGCGGGGTCTAAGGACGCCGCTGCGCCCGGAATTCAGTTGGCGCTCGGGACGCTCGGGATCGGGTACCCGGTCGCGAACTAGACCCGCGCAACAGGGCGCGGCGCATCCGCGGCGGCCCATGCGCGGACCTGGATTCGCTTCACCTTGAGCGTGTGGGTTCGCGGGAAGTCGTCATCGGGCCAGAGCCGCCAGGCCGCGATCCGCTGGTTCGGGCCGAGACTCGCGTTGGCCGCCTTGACCGCGGCGTCGATCCGCTCCCGGACGGGCGCCGGCGCACCGGGCGAGCTCGGTACAGCCGGCGCCTCGCCGCCCGAGCTCGCCGCCGTTGCGCCGAGGACGATCGCCTCGATCCGGCCCGGCTCCGTCTCGAGCACGACCGAGTCGCGGATCCCGGCGATCCGCAGCGCGTTCTCGATGTCCTCGGGATAGACGTTGAACCCGTTGGGCAGGACGATGATGTCCTTGATGCGGCCCGACAGGATGAGGCGGCCGGCAGGATCGAGGTGGCCGATATCGCCGGTCCGATACCAGCCGTCGTCCGTGAATGCCGCTGCGGTCGCGCTGGGGTTGTTCCAGTAGCCGCGAACGACGGTTGGACCGCGGAACTGGATCTCCCCGTCGGCGGCCAAGCGCATCTCGACGCCGGTCGGGGGCCGGCCCACGGTCCCGAGTCCGTGGTCGTCGAGGGTCGTGCAGCTTCCCGTCCCGGTCTCGGTCGCGCCGTAGCCCTGAAGGACGGTGACACCGAGGTCTTCCCAGCCCTGCTGCAGCGCCGGCGGCAAAAAGGCGCCTGCGGACACGAAGAGCCGGAAGTGCCCACCGAGCTGCCGATGGACGCTCCCGAACAGCCGCGGTCGGAGGCGCATCGGCAGGTGGCGGGCGAGCTGGCGGATCCGCCCGAAGGCGACGTCGCGATGGCGCTTGCCGACTTCGCGTTCGATGGCGCTCCAGAAGAGGTCGAGCACCTGCGGGACGACGACCATCGAGGTCACGCGATGGTCGCGCAGTGCGTCGAAGATGACCCGCGGATTGCGACTTCGCACGTAGAGGATGTCGGCCCCGACCGAGAGCGCGTAGTAGAGCCCGACCGCCTGCTCGAGCAGGTGCGAGAGCGGAAGAAGCGAGACGAGCCGGTGCTCCATCGGCGGGACGATCCGGTGGAACGACTCGATCGAGGCGACGACGTTGTCGTGGGCGAGCATCACGCCCTTCGGCGTGCCGGTCGTGCCGGACGTGAAGACGAGCTCGAAAAGGTCGTCCGCGTCCGGGGCGGGCCAGGCCGCGAGCTCCGCTTCCCAGTCCGGCGGGAACGACGCGTCCGGTTCCGCGGTCAGGACGTCGACGGGGGTCGTCGGAAAGCCGGTCAGCCCGGCCTCTCGCGGGTCGGGCGCGTCGCGGCCCGTCCCAAGGATCAGGTGGCGCGCCCCGGACGCTCCCACGATCCCCTCGATGGCGTCGGACGACATCCGCAGATCGAGCGGGACGAGGATGAGCCCGGCTCGCATCGCCCCGAAATACGTCGCCGGGAGGTCCGGCGTCGACGGCGACCAGGTCAGGAGACGGTCGCCCGGGCTGAGCCCGATCGCTCGGAGCCGCCAGGCGGCGAGGCGCGACCGCCGGTCGAGTTCGCGGTAGCTCCACGTCGTTGTCGTGCCATCGTCGAGTCGCAGGCTGAGCGCGGTCCGATCGCCGTTCGCGGCAACGGCGGCGTCGAGCAGGTCGAGCAGGGTGGTCAGGGTCGCCTCCTGTCGGTGGGTGGCCATCGTACGACGCGCTCCATGTCGCTCCGTTACGGTCTCGAGGTTCACACCATGGGTCGCGCCGCCGCAGCCCCGTCCAGGCCCCATTCGCGCGCCGGGTGAACGCTGGCGAACCCGACTCGTGCGATCCGAGATCGGGCGAGCGCGACCGAACCATCGGCTGTACCCGAACGCTCACCAAGCGAGCCTTTGGGTCCATGACATATCGCACCGTATTCGGCCTGGAGCGCGGGCCGATGCGCCCGGAAAGCCGCCTCGAGGCACGCACCGCAGCCGTCACGGAACGTTTGACCGGTTCGGGACCCTCGGCTATGCTCCGCCAGCCTTGGACGGGATGGCCGCCCGAGGTGCGTCAGGGCCGGCTGGCCGCGTGCTCGACGCCATCGCGAAACCCCTGGCCTGGGGAGGTGAACCGGGATTGGCAGAAGTCCGAGTGGGTGAGAACGAGACGTTCGAAAGCGCCCTGCGCCGCTTCAACAAGAAGATCCAGCAGAGCGGCATCCTCGCCGAGGCTCGCCGACGCGAGCACTACGAGAAGCCCTCCGTGAAGCGGAAGCGCAAGGAAGCGAAGCGCAAGAAGAACGCCCGAACGCAGGTCGGCTGAACGGCCCAACCGCCCGACCTCCAAGCCCCTGATCCCCACGGGCCCACCGGCGGCTCACCGCGACCGCGGTGGCCCGCCCGCCCGAGGTGCCAGACCGGTGTCCCTGCACGATCGAATCCAGTCCGATATCGCCGTCGCAATGCGCGCCGGCGATGGGCTTCGTCGCGATGTCCTGCGCATGGTCGTCAGCGCCGCCTACAACGTCGAGAAGCGGCAGGGCCGTGCCCTGACCGAAGACGAGTACCTCGCGGTCCTCAGTCGCGAGGTCAAGACCCGCCGCGAGTCCGTCGAGGCCTTCCGCGCCGGCGCCCGCGACGACCTCGTCGCGAAAGAGGAGGCCGAAATCGCCATCCTCGGCGACTACCTTCCGCAGGCCCTGACCGAGCCCGAGCTCGCCGCGCTCGTGGGCGAGGCGATCGCGGCGACCGGCGCATCCTCCGCTCGCGACATGGGCAAGGTGATGGGCTGGCTCTCGCCGCGGACACGAGGCCGCGCTGACGGCAAGCACGTGAGCGAGCTCGTGGTCCAGGCCCTGGCGACCGCCGATGTCACCGCCCACGACGTCGGGACGCACTGAGCGCCACGGCCCCGATGACGCGGCCATGCTGACCCAGCGCCCCGATAACCCGGCTCGCTTCACGCGCCGGGATCTGCCGCGTCTCGGCTTCGCGGCGGGGATCCTCGTGCTCGCGCTGACGGCGATTCTCGGGGCAGACATCCTGCCGCAACAGCCCCTCGGCGCGACCGTCGGCCAGCTGGCGAGCCGCGACATCGTGGCGCCGCGCGCCGACGATTTCGACAGCACGATCCAGACCGACGCAGCGCGGGCCGCGGCGAGCGCCGCAGTCCCGCCGCAGTACACGTTCACGTCCGAGAATGCGATCGCCATCGCGGCGGCGCAGCAGCTGGCGTTCGAGACGCGCGTCTCGCGGATCGATACGACGTTCTCGACCACGCTGACCGCCGAGGGTCGCAAGTCCCTCCTCCAGATCGCCATCCCCGATCTCAATGCGAGTGCGGGGACGACGCTGGTCGGCCTCGATGCAGCGCGCTGGGCGGCCGTCCGGACAGAGGCGGCCCGGATCCTCGACGCGACCCTGCGTACCGAGCTCCGCGATACGGAGGTCGAGGACACCCGGACGCGGCTGTCGGGACGGATGGCGGGCGGCCTTGACGAGTCAGAGCGGATGCTGGCCGCGGAATTGATCAATCCGCTCCTCGTTCCCAACTCGTCGTTCAGTCAGCAGCTCACGGATACGGCCCGGAGCAAGGCGGCCGAGGCGGTCGCCCCGGTCAAAGTGACGATCCGGCAGGGCGAGGTGATCGTCCGCAACGGGTCGCCGCTCGCGGCCACGGACATCGAGAAGATCGACGCGCTCGGGATGCGCGAGGCGGTCCCCGACGTGGCCAGCTTTGCCGGCTGGCTCCTGATGGCCGTCCTCGTCGTCGGCATCCTGCTGTCGTGGATCTGGCGCTTCCGGCCGGGGCTGTGGCACCGCGACAACGTCCTGATCCTCATCGGCCTGCTCCTCGTGGGAGCGGCGCTTGCGCTCAAGATCACGGCCGGTCGACCGACCCTCCCGTTCTTTCTGCCGACTGCCGCCATCGCGATCCTGCTCGCGATCCTGCTCGACGCCTCGACGGCCACGATCGTCATCGCGATCATCGCGGTCGTCGGTGGCGCGGTGAACGGCAACTCGCTTGAGCTGACGGCCTACATCTTCCTCGGCGGGATGGCCGGGATCGTCGCGATCCGGCGCGGCGACCGACTCCAGGTGTTCGTCCAGGCGGCCCTCGCCGTGCTCGTCTCGAACGCCCTGGTCGTTTCGGTCTTCTCGTTGCTCGGTGCCCGCGACCTGCAGGGCATCCTCGAGCTGTGGTTCGCGGCGGCCGCTTCCGCCGCGGGGTCCGGGATCGCCGCGGTCGGGACGTTCGCGGTCCTCGGCTCCGTGTTCGGGATCCTGACGGTCTTCCAGCTGCTCGAGCTCGCGAACCCGTCGCAACCGCTCCTGCGCCGCCTTCTCGTCGAGACGCCCGGCACGTACCACCACTCGCTGATGGTCGGCAACCTGGCCGAACGGGCCGCGGAGGCAATCGGTGCCGATCCGCTTATGACCCGCGTGGCGGCGTATTACCACGACGTGGGCAAGCTCGCGAACCCGCTGGCGTTCATCGAGAACCAGGCCGGCGGCGACAACATCCACGATCAGCTCGATCCGGAGGTGAGCGCCGGGATCCTCAAGCAGCACGTCGTCGACGGCATCGACCTCGCCTACCGGGCGCGGCTCCCGAAGGCGCTCATCGCATTCATCCCGCAGCACCACGGGACGGCGATCATGAGCTACTTCTACGCCCGGGCGA
>JBDTNS010000084.1:0-7848 GCA_039933675.1 Chloroflexota bacterium | reverse complement strand
ATGACGCGCCGAACGGAACGGGCGCCCGCTTCGCTTGACACACCGCTCGGCAGCAGTTGTCGCGATCGGTGCGGGTGGCGCTCCGCGTGGCAACCGGGCTGATCATCGCGTTCATCTATCTCCCGATCGGCGTGATCCTCCTCTACTCGTTCAACGCCGCGAAAGTGGCGACCTGGCCGATCACCTCGTTCACGCTCGACTGGTACGCGAAGGCCTTCAGCGATGCGGGGATCCGGTCGGCATTCGAGACGTCGATCGAGGTCGCGATCGGGGCGACGGTCGTGTCGCTCCTCCTCGGCTCACTGCTGGCCCTGGCCGTCCAGCGCTACCGGTTCTTCGGGCGCGAGGTGATCGCGTTCATCGTGATCCTGCCGCTCGCGCTCCCCGGGATCGTGACCGGTCTCGCGTTGAACACGGCGTTCCGGACGATCGGCTTCGAGTTCGGCGTCATGACGATCATCGTCGGCCACGCGACGTTCTGCGTCGTCATCGTCTACAACAACGTGATCGCGCGGCTGCGGCGCACGGCTCGGTCGTTCGAGGAGGCGTCTGCCGACCTGGGTGCCGACACGTTCACCACCTTTCGGCGAGTCACGTTCCCGGCGATCCGGACCGCGCTCATCGCGGGCGCGCTGCTCGCGTTCGCGCTCTCGTTCGACGAGATCATCGTGACGAACTTCCTGGCCGGCCCTGGGGTCCAGACCCTGCCGATCTGGATCTTCAACAACTACCAGCGACCGAACCAGTTGCCGCTCGTCAATGTCGCAGCCGTCCTCGTGCTTCTCCTCTCGATCATCCCGGTCTACATCGCCTCGCGGCTGACCGCCGATCCCAGCGCAGTCCCGGGCGCGCGCGGCTGAGCCGGCTCACCACTTCAGGCCGCCGTGAGCCACGACGACGGCGACCACTGCCAGCTGGGTGACGATCAAGACCATCCTGTCGACCACTCGACGCACGACGCACCTCCATCCGGCCGATGGCCGGACCTGATCCGAGCGGCGGACCCCTCCGTGGAGTGCCCGGTCCGAAACCGCCGTCGCCAGTCTCGTCAGGAGCGCTTAGCTGCGACTTATCTGCGGCCCGCCTCAGCCGGTCGGCCGCGCCGGCATCGCGCGCGTTCCATCACCCACGTACCATCGCCGGCGATGGATCGATCAGAGGCCGCGTCGCCGCTCGTCACGCTCGCGCAGATCCGGGCCGCCGCCGAGCGCCTCCAGGGCATCGCGATCCGAACCCCGCTCGTCCCCTTCGGGACCTCCGAGGAGCGTCGGTTCCTCAAGGCCGAATCCCTCCAACCAACCGGTGCCTTCAAGATCCGCGGTGCGTACGTTGCGGTCGCCTCGCTGACCCACGACGAGCTGCGGCGCGGGGTCATCACGTACTCGTCCGGGAACCACGCACAGGGGGTTGCCCGGGCGGCACGGATCCTCGGAGCGCCGGCGGTCGTGGTCATGCCCTCGGATGCGCCGGCGATCAAGCGGGAACGCGTCGCGCTCGACGGCGCCGAGATCGTGATCGTCGGGACCGGGAGCGACGAACGTCAGCAGGTCGCCCAGGAGATCGCCGCGGCGCGCGGCCTCGCGATCATCCCGCCATTCGATGACGACCGGATCATCGCCGGCCAGGGGACGATCGGCCTCGAGCTGGTGGAGGACCTCCCCGACCTCGCCGTCGTCCTCACACCGGTCGGTGGCGGCGGGCTTGCCAGTGGTGTCGCGACCGCCGTCCGGGCACTCCGGCCCGACGCACGCGTCATCGGGGTCGAGTCCGAGCTGGCCGCCGATGCGCGCGATTCGATGGTACGCGGCAAGATCGTCGTTTGGCCCGCCGAACTCGTCGCGCGCACGATCGCGGATGGGACACGGACGCGGGCGCTCGGGGTTCGCACGTTCGCGCACCTGCGCGCAAACCTCGATTCGATCGTGACCGTCACTGAGACCGAGATCGCGGCGGCGGTCCGGCTCGCCGCCGAGCGCAGCCGCCTCGTTGTCGAGCCCTCGGGGGCGCTCAGCATCGCGGCGCTGGCCTTCCACGCGCGGGAGCTCGGGCTCGACCGTCTCGACGGTTCGGTCGTCGCCATCGTCAGCGGTGGCAACATCGACCCGGAGCGCTATCGGGAATTCCTCACGGCCGAAGTCCCGCCTGAAGGCTGATCGCCCTCACCGCCATGCGTCGCGCTCCTCGCCGAGGCGCTCGGCGAGCCGGCGCTCGCGGATGCGGATCTCGACCATCTCTTCGTCGGCGCGACGGTCGGCGCGCACCGTGCCGCGTTCCTCGGCGCGCATCCAGCCGGCGACGGCGACCATGATCGCGCTGAGGAAGATCGCGTCGCCCGCGATCCACATGAAACCGGCCGCCAGCCGCTGGTCCTCGATCGCGGACGACCCCCAGGTGCGAACCAGCGTCACGTAATGCGGATAGAGGACCGCGGTTGCGTTGAGGATCACCACGGCCAGAAACGTGTTCTGCGTCATCTGCGTGAACAGGTAGCCGATCCGCGCCGGGTGGCTCATCCGCCACGGCGCCGGGTCGAGGGCGACGGCCGGCCACCAGAACAGGAGCGCCCCCGTGAGGAACAGGATGTGCTCGAGGTCGTGGGTAAGCGGATCCTCGAGCGACGCGTTGAAGAGGGGCGAGAAATGGGTACCCCACATCATCGCGGCGAACGCCACCCAGGCCACGACGGGGTGGGCCAGGACCCGGACGACGCGCGAATGGAGGACTGGGAAGAGCCAGCGGCGACGCGTGACCGGCGAGCTCAGCCGGAGCAGCAGGGTGATTGGTGCCGAGAGGGCGATGAGCGGCGCGGCGACCAGCAGCAGCAGGACGTGCTGGACCATGTGGACCGAGAACAGCGTCGTGTCGTAGCGGGCGATCCCCGAGATCAGGGCGAACGCGAGCGCCAGCATCCCGCCGTAGAACGCGACGCTCCGCCGGCGCGGGACGGGGTTTCCGGGATGGAGGGTGTTGACCTGACGCACCGCCCAGGTCCACCAGGCGACGGTTGCCAGGAGGCCGAGCGTCGGGAGTGGATCGAACGTCCAGCCGAGCAGCAGCGACGCCGCGGTGGGTGGGTCGGCCGGGACCGGACCGTGGGCCGCCACCGGTCCGGCGAGCACGAGCGACATGACCCATGCGCCGAGGGGTGCTGCCGACGGCCAGATCCAGCGCGCTCGAGTCATCGGCGGCATCGTCGCACGAATGCGGCGGGCGGACCTTCGGCCCCAGTTCGACGCTCTGCTGCACATGGCGCGCGCGACGTCTCTGCTCGGGTAGAATGCCCCGGTTCGGCCCGCGGGCGGTCGAACGTGCCTGCTGACTCACGGTCGTCGCGCCGAGTACCGGCACGCCGCCCATCTCGAGGATCTTGATGTCGAGTTCTCCCGGGTCCCGGACCTCCCGGAGCGCGATCTTCGCGCTCGCTCTTGCCGTGGTGATCGTGGGCGTCGTCCTGCTCCTGCTAGGTCTCGGCGTGAACGTCCTGGCGCCGGCCGACGCGTTCGTCGCCGGGCTCTTGCCGCCGGTCGCCGTCACCTCGCAGGGGACGCAGATCCGCGAGCTGTACGTCATCGTCTTCCTCATCGCCGTGGTGATCTTCCTGCTCGTCGAAGGCCTGATCATCTGGACCGTCGTCCGCTACCGACGCAAGCCGGGCGACACGATGCTGCCTCCGCAGACGCACGGCAACAACGTCGCCGAGTTCGTCTGGACGATCGTCCCGACACTGATCGTGATCTTCATGTTCATCGTGTCGTGGCAGACGCTCAACCAGGTCGACCGCAGCTCCAACGACGCGCAAACGAAGATCCGGGCGGTCGCAGGCCAGTTCCAGTGGCAGTTCGACTACCTCGCCTCGGATGGCAAGGCGATCCTCTACACGGAATTCGTGCCACTCGTCAGCCAGGGTGGCGGGATGATCGTCCCGGCCGGTCGGACGGTTCAGCTGTCGCTGGTCAGCAACGACGTCATCCATGCCTTTTACGTCCCGCAGTTCCTGTTCAAGCGCGACGTCGTCCCGGGCCGGACGAACCAGTTCGACTTCAACGTCAATGTCTCGGACGTCGGACAGACGTTCCGAGGCCAGTGCGCGGAGCTGTGCGGGACCGGCCACAGCATCATGTTGTTCGAGGTCAAGGCGCTCTCAGCCGCGGAATTCGACACGTGGCTCGCCGACAAGGCGAAGGCCGCCTCCGCCTCGCCATCGCCGGCCGCCAGCGGGGCCCCGGCCCCGAGCGGGTCGCCCTCCGCGAGTGGCGTCCCGGCTCCGAGCGGCGCGGCCAGTCCCAGCGCAGCGCCCGCCGGCGAGGTCCTCAAGGTGACGGCCCAAAACGTCTCCTACCTCGAGACCACGCTCACGGCCAAGGCAAACGCGCCATTCCAGATCGACTTCAAGAACCAGGATGCCGGCACGCCCCACAACGTCTCGATCCACAAGGACTCGCCGACCGGCCAGGAAGTCTTCAAGGGCGAGATCTTCCCCGGCGTCGCCGAGAAGCTCTACAACGTCCCGGCCCTGCCGGCCGGCACCTATGGTTATGTCTGTACCGTGCATTCGAACATGACCGGAACGCTGACGGTCCAGTAAGGAGCATCCATGGCGACCACCACGCTGACGCCGGCCGCCTCGACCACGCATAACGCGCTGTACGAGTGGCTGACGACCACCGATCACAAGCGGATCGGGATCCTGTACATCATCAACTCGTTCCTGTTCTTCTTCATCGGTGGTCTGCTCGCGCTCGGCGTCCGCAGCGAGCTCGCCCAGCCGGGTCTCCAGTTCTTCAGCGACTCGACCTACAACCAGCTGTTCACGATGCACGCGACGTTCATGATCTTCCTGTTCGTGATCCCGATGCTGGCGGGCTTCGGGAACTACGTCGTGCCGCTCCAGATCGGGGCGCCGGACATGGCGTTTCCGCGGATCAACGCGCTCTCCCTGTGGATGCTGCCCCTGGCCGGGATCCTGCTCCTGCTCGGGTTCGTGACCGGCGGGACGGCCGCCGCGGGCTGGACGAGCTATGCGCCGTTGTCGGAGGATCACGCCCTCGCCGCGACGGGGACGGGCCAGGATCTCTGGATCGTGGCGCTCGTGCTGATCGGGACGAGCTCGATCCTGGGCGCCATCAACTTCCTCGTGACGATCTTCAAGATGCGGGCGCCGGGGATGACCCTGTTCCGTATGCCGATCCTCGTCTGGACCGTGCTGGTCACCTCGGTCCTCGTGCTGATGGCGACTCCGGTGATCACGAGCGCCCTGATCATGCTCTTCATCGACCGCAACTACGGCGGGTCGTTCTTCGATCCACGATCCGGCGGTGACGCGATCCTCTACCAGAACATCTTCTGGTTCTATTCGCACCCGGCCGTCTACGTCATGGTCCTGCCGGCGATGGGCATGGTCAGCGAGATCCTGCCGGTCTTCAGCCGCAAACCGCTGTTCGGCTACAAGGCGTTCATCTTCGCGACGGCCGCGATCGGGGCGCTCGGCTTCTCCGTCTGGGCGCACCACATGTTCACGACCGGCGCGGTCTACCTGCCCTTCTTCAGCATCATGACGTTCCTCATCGCGGTGCCGACCGGGGTCAAGATGTTCAACTGGGTGTTCACCCTGTGGCGCGGTCAGCTCATGCTGAAGACGCCACTCCTGTTCGCGCTCGGGTTCCTGTCGATGTTCCTCATCGGCGGGATCAACGGCGCATTCAGCGCCTCGGTGCCGGTCGACTTCGCGCTGCACGACACCTACTGGGTGGTCGCGCACCTGCACTACGTCCTGTTCGGCGGCTCGGTCTTCGGGATCATGGGCGGCCTGTACTACTGGTTCCCGAAGATGACCGGCCGGATGATGAGCGAGAGCGTCGGCAAGGCCCAGTTCGTGCTGATGTTCATCGGCTTCAACCTGACGTTCTTCCCGATGCACGAGCTCGGCCTGGCCGGGATGCCGCGACGAATCGCTGACTATGCCTCGACCGCGGGCTGGAACGACCTGAACCTGCTGGCAACGATCGGCGGATTCACGATCGCGGCGAGCATGATGCTGCTCCTGTGGAACATCTTCCTGTCGCTGCGCAGCGGCGCGCCGGCCGGCGACGACCCGTGGGAGGGCAACACGCTCGAATGGGCGACCACATCGCCGCCGCCCCCGTACAACTTCGACCGGCTCCCCGAGATCCGCTCGGAACGCCCGCTCTTCGACCTCCGGCACGGCCGCACGGCCGAGCACTGAGGGCGCGCGCACGATGGCGATGACGACCGATCCGCACGCGACGCTCCCCGTCGAGCACAACCCGCTCGCCGCGATGCCGCACGACTCCCACGGCGGGATCAGCAACCCGGTCCTCGGGATGCTCCTGTTCATCACCTCCGAGGTGATGTTCTTCGGCGGGCTCTTCGCGGCCTACTTCAGCCTTCGAGCCAACGCGCCTCAGTGGCCGCCGACCAACCCCGAGACCGGCCATCAATTCGTCGTGGCCATCCTGCCCTTCGTCGGGCCGGCCACGGTCCTCCTGATCCTGAGCTCGTTCACCTGCCAGATCGCGGTCTCGGGGATCCGCCGCGACGACCGAACGGCGTTCCTGCGGGCGATGACCGTGACGGTCGTCCTCGGGCTCATCTTCCTGACGATGCAGATCATCGACTACACCGCGCTCGGCGCCGAGGGCCTGACGCTCTCGTCAGGGACCTACGGGACGACCTACTACACGCTGACCGGGTTCCACGGCGCGCACGTGTTCGGCGGCGTGATCATGCTGTCGGTCGTGCTCTATCGCGGGATGGCCGGGCAATTCAGCTCACGCCATTACGACGCGGTCGAGGCGGCTTCGCTCTACTGGCACTTCGTCGACGTCGTCTGGATCCTTCTCTTCTCGCTTCTCTACCTCCTGCCCGGGACCGCGCAGGCCGCGGGCAGTTAGGAGTCGATCGACATGCACGTCCTTCGCCACCCTCGCAATGCGGCATTCGTCGGGATCGTCTTCGTCGTGATCGCGATCATCTACTGGGTCGTTCCGACCATCGAGGGCCTGACGATCCCGTACGACCTCGTCGCGGCCGGCACGACCATGCTCCTCTTCCTGGGCGTCGCGATGGCGCTCATGTCCTATGTCCTGGTGGCGGGGACGCGGGGCGAGTGACCCGGATCGCTTCCGGCCACTCCTCCTGACCGTCGACGACTGATGCTCGAACGCCTCTGGACCAGCATCCTGGGCCTGATGACCCAATTGGTCACGCCCGACTGGGGCAAGCTCATCGGGCTCCTGCCCGTCGGGATGCTCGTCCTCGTCGTCCTGATCCTCCTCAGGCTCTTCGCGCAGTTGATGACCGCGCCCAAGCCGCGACGAGGCAAGGCGCGGATCGCGCCGAAGACCCCATCGACGATCCATATGCCTGGGCCGTCGTTCGCCCCGGTCTTCGCGGCGATCGGGATGTTCCTCCTGCTCCTGGGACTCGTCTTTGGCGGCGTTGCTGCCATCCTCGGCGCGATCGCGCTCGTGCTCACGCTCTTCTACTGGCTCGCCGAGGGGTTGCGGCTCTATGACCGCGACATCGGCGCAGCGCAGCCGGCCGTCCCGGCCGTCGTCCACGAGGGGCCTCCGCCCGGCGTCCACATGCCGGGCCCGTCGTGGCAGCCGTTTCTCGCCGCGTTCGGGATGTTCACGCTCCTCCTCGGCCTGGTGTTCGGGGAATGGATCCTCGCGGTCGGCATCATCGCGCTCGTCGCGTCGCTCATCGGCTGGCTGGGCGCCGCCGTCAGGGAATACCGCAAGGTGCAGGAGGCCGACCAGACCGGGCATCTCGAGAACCCGCCGCCGTCGAAGACCCCGTCGCGCCTGTTCGCAACGCTTGTCGTCC